>JAKSDM010000100.1 GCA_022360135.1 Pseudanabaenales cyanobacterium
GCCCGCTGGGCGATCTCTTTATTGCTTTGAGCCTGAACCAAGTCCTGACGGGCGTCTGCAACCTGAACTTCAGCCCGCAGCACGTCGAAGCGGGTACCCACCCCCACTTCTTCTCGGAGACTGGTGTCTCGGAGGTTTTGCTCCGCCTCTTCTAAAAACGCCTGGTTAATGCGGATCTGTTCAACGGCATTCTGAAGGTCATAGTAGTCATTGCTGGTGTCCAAGCGCAAATTTTCTTGAATTACCTCCACCTGTAATTCATTAAAACGCACCTGACGCTCAGCCGCGCCAATGTTTCCAGAACGAGCGCCAGAGGTGAACACGTCATAGCTGAGCCGCAACCTGCCGTTGAAGTCTATGTCAACATCCCGGTCACTAGCGGCGACGGTTGAAGTGGCGGTGTTTTCCTGAGCTGTCAAGTCACTAGTCAGGTTCAAGGTCGGAAACAATGCCGCTTGAGCTTGCCTTAACGCTGAAAGACTTTGGTCGAGCTGTAGTAAGGCCACCTGGAGATCTTCATTATTGCGATAGGCCAGCTCAATGGCTTGCTCTAGGGTAATCGGTTGAGCGCCAATAATATCAACTTCTTCCGGCTGGGTGGGGAATAATAGAGGATTGGGATCAGGATTGAGATACTCCGGAGCGGCTCCCTCCTCGACCGTCAGTTCATTCGGGGGCGGTTCTGGATCGATGAATGAGGGTAATCTATCCTCATTCACTTCATCTGTCGGAGCGGCTTGGGCCAGCTCATTGACTGTTAATTGAGCCGGTAATTGAGCCAGGAACACAGAAAAATTGGCGTTCAGTTCGAAATAGTCTGAGCTGGGCGTCTCGATCGCCGATTTGCTCAATCGGGGAGTTGGATTGAAAGGAATGACCGCATTCCCCCTCCAGTCATTTGTCGGAACTACTTGAGCTAGCTCATTCACTAATAGCTGTGGCGGAGACCAGAGGGGATTGAAGCTAGCGTCAAAATTCTCTGGAATCCCGCTGGCTTTTGTTAGCGGCTCTCTGGATATGAGAGTCTCTCTGACATGAGCCGCGATTGTATTGCGATCAGACGCTGGCAGGATCCCCTGAACAAGAGAGTCAAACTCTACTTCCCTAGAAAACGCCCTAGAGGTCTTCTGTGGGGCGTGAACAATACTAAGCGCCCCTGATGCAAAGTCATCTTGGGCGGAAAGTGTGCTCGGGATAGGCACAGCGTCAAAGAGTTCGGCCAACTCTTTGGGTTCGGCAGGCATGGCCAGTGCAGATGCAGGAATTAGGGCGATCGCAGCGCCCATGCTCAGAAGCGTCAAAAGCATTGAAGAAGAGCAGTGAAAGTAGTTTTGCATAAAAGCTAACTCAAGCTGTACGCGAAATAGGGCAACTATGCCGTCGTAGCAGTATTCATGTCTTCAGGTTTGCGCCGCCCAAATTAAATGGCTACCTATTCCATCCCATCCACAAATGTTTCAGGATAGATTTTACCGGCAGCGATAACTATACAACACCGAGTAGAGCTAGGAAACCAATAGGCTCCCCGGCTTATAGAATACTGGATTGCCGGTTACAGTCAGCGCCAAATCTCAGAATTAAGTCAATTAACTTGCACCCAGACGGCCAATACAGGTTTGAATTAGGGCCTGAATATCTTCCACAGGCCAGATAGGACAGTGGAGCTGACGGCTCAATTCAGCCACAGACATATCATCCAAGAAATAGGCTGCCGCTAATAGACGACTATCTCCTTGTTTGAGCATCAGAGCGGGCAATAAGATTCCAGAACCCAGCTCCCGACCTTGCAGAGACGCCAAAATATCCTGTCCAGTCAGAAGTCCGGTCACAGTGATAGATTGTCCCCAGTAACTACTTCGGAGTGCAGCCATATTCAACCCTAATCCTTTCACTTGATTTAGACGTTCTATAACAGGCTGAAAGGCTTGTTCAACGGCATTACCCACCACCCATGTAAGCGTGCGAGGGGGAAAAACCTGCTCAGGTAAAGCTGCCGCCGCCGCCTCAAACTGCTTGAGAAACTGACGAATTGAGCCCACCCCATTGCCAATTTGAGGATACTCCTCGTAATGAGATTCAGGCGGTAGGTCCTGCGTCGCAATCAGGAACCACTCATCGGCAAGCCAAGCAAAGGTTGAACCAAGCCGTTGACGAAATTTTGCCTGCAGAGGTTGCACTTGGTCAATGACCGCTTGAGCCTTGGCTCGAGTGACTGAAATCAGCTCATCTTCGGCTGGGCGAAATCGGGTCAGCCCCACCGGCACTATAGCAACTGAGGCCACGGCTGGTAGATCGCCCGAATGGAATTGAGCCAGATCTTCCAGGGTGCGTTCTAAATGAGGGCCATCATTGATATCTGGACACACCACCACCTGGGCATGAATTTGTAGTCGATTTTCCTGGAACCATTGCAGTTGAGATAAAATCTCTCCAGCTCGAGGATTCTTTAGCAATCGTCTTCGGATTTCCGGTTCTGTGGCGTGGACGGAAACGTAGAGAGGAGACAGTCGCAGTTGGGCGATCCGCTCCCACTCCTTAGATGGTATGTTTGTCAAGGTGAGATAACTGCCATAGAGGAAACTCAGACGATAATCATCGTCCTTAAGATACAGGGTCTGGCGCTTGTCAGGCGGTTGTTGATCAATGAAGCAGAAGGGGCAGTGGTTATTACACTGAATCAGGCCATCGAATAGAGCTGACTCAAACATGAACCCTAAGTCATCATCATAGTCCTTTTCAATTTCGAGCTGATGAGCTTGCCCTTGAGCATCCAAAACCCTTAGTGTCAGCGTCTGATCTGTACAGAGAAACTGATAATCAATCAAATCGCGGGGGCGCTGACCGTTGATTGACATCAACTTATCCCCTGGTTCAAACCCGATCTCCGCCGCAATGGAGCCAGGGATAACCGCAGTGATAAGGGCTGGGCGGATGGAGATCCTTCGCATGGCGATCGCAGGACTAGGATTTTCTGTGGCAAACGAAAAGCAGCGGCGCTAAACTCACCAGTAAAGTGAGACAGACTCAACCTGACAACCTGAAGATTTCCTTTCCCAGCTTACCATCGAAA
>JAKSDM010000371.1 GCA_022360135.1 Pseudanabaenales cyanobacterium
AAGGGCTGAAACCCATTGCCTTGATGAAAATTCAGAGCCTGAATACAAACTCAGTGTCTGATTGAGAATTATTTGTCCACAAGGGTTTCAGGACTTTTCTGCACTACTAAGTATACTGCCCTTCGATTGGCGAAAAATTTTCAGCATGCCCTGAATCCTATAAATGCCTGGATGTTTTTTCTCTGCAAGTCGTATTTCAGCTCACGCCTACACGGCTTGAGACTCCATTAGCTATCGGCGTGACTTCGTGTTCACAACATGTGTAAAGCATTGATTCGCTAGTGTCTCAAACACCTGTTGATAAAACGCCCGTCGATAAAAGCGATGCAAAAGTGACCAAAGGACAAGGGATTAGAGGCTGGGCATGTATTGCATTAGGGCTCTGGCTGCCTAGTTGACAACTGGTTGGCTTGGGAGCGAATATCCCGGGTTTGTTACATTCTTTTGCTTAAGTGAGTAAAGCAAACTCAATCATTTTTCACCGATAGTCTGCCTGACGACTGTCGGATGCAGTGAAAAGTTTCGAAACCCGATGTTCCACGTCTAGACCCAAAAGTTATTGCTTGAATTATTCCTTCACCCTGTGTTTGAAGAGGTGGAGGTAAACCTGGGTGAATAGGTCTGAGCTCTTCTGAGCAAGCGTAGCCAAATCGCATTCTATGAGCTTTTTTTTTGGGTGCGAGTCTATTCCTGGCTCTGATTTCGGGTTGTGGCCTAATGGCTTCAGAGTGGGCCTTCGAGGGCTTCCAGTCTCAAACTGCTCTCTGAGCGTTTCAGGTATGAACTGTTTTTTCCCGATCTTTATTCCTGGCTAAAGTTCTGATGGTTAGTACTCAATTTCCTTGGCTAACTACAGTTGTCCTCCTACCTTTGTTGGCTGCTCTGATCATTCCGGTGTGGCCAGACAAACAGGAGAAAACTGTACGTTGGTATGCTTTTGGCGTTGGCCTTTTAGACTTGATCCTGATGGTCTTCATGGCTTGGCGCTATTACGATTTCCAAAACCCCGAATTTCAGCTAACGGAAACCTATTCCTGGATTCCCCAACTGAGCATGAACTGGTCACTCGGAGTTGATGGCTTATCAATGCCTTTGATTCTGTTGACTGGCCTAGTGACGACTCTAGCAATCTGCACAAGTTGGCAAGTAAAACAGAAGCCGCGTCTGTTTTACTTCCTGATGTTGGTGATGTATAGCGCTCAGCTCGGCGTGTTTTTAGCGAAGGATATGCTCTTATTCTTCCTAATGTGGGAGATTGAGTTGGTTCCGGTCTATCTGCTAATTGCAATCTGGGGAGGGCCTAAGCGTCGTTACGCCGCCACTAAATTTATTCTCTATACCGCCTTGGCGTCTATATTCATCCTGGTAGTTGGCCTGGGGATGGCTTTTTATGGCGATACCGTGACCTTTGATATGGAGGCTTTGAGACTCAAAGATTACTCCTTAGGGTTTGAGGTGCTTGCTTACGCCGCCTTGTTGATTTCCTTTGGGGTTAAATTGCCCATTGTCCCCTTTCACACCTGGTTGCCAGATGCGCACGGTGAGGCATCGGCTTCAGGCTCTATGATCTTGGCGGGAGTCTTGATCAAGATGGGAGGTTACGCCCTGATCCGAATGAACATTGAAATGTTACCCAACGCCCATGTTTACTTTGCTCCCATTCTTGCGGCTTTAGGGATTATCAACATTATCTATGGGGCTTTGACGGCTTTGGGGCAAGCCAACCTGAAGCGACGGTTGGCGTATTCTTCCATCTCTCACATGGGGTTTGTCCTATTAGGTATTGCTACTTTTACGGATTTAGGTCTCAATGGCGCGCTGTTACAGATGATCTCTCATGGCCTGATTGCAGCGAGTCTTTTCTTTCTGGCTGGGGTTACCTATGAGCGTACTCACACCTTGATAATGGATCAGATGGGTGGGATGGCTAAAGCGATGCCCAGGACATTCACGCTCTTTACCGCTGGCGCATTGGCTTCTTTGGCGCTGCCAGGCATGAGCGGTTTTGTGGGAGAGCTGATGGTATTTTTGGGGTTGACCACGAGTGACGCCTATAATCCTGCTTTTAAGGTTGTTCTGATTGTGCTGACGGCAATTGGCTTAATCTTGACGCCGATCTATTTGCTCTCTATGCTGCGACAAGTCTTTTACGGCCCCAAGAATCCTGCTTTTACGACGGAGCCTGAAGCTCAGATGGACGCCAAACCTCGAGAAGTGCTGATCACGGCTTGCCTGTTGCTGCCAATCCTCGGTATTGGTTTATATCCCAAACTGGCGACTCAAACCTATGACGTCAAGACCGTGGAAGTTGCAACTCGTATTCAAGATAGCTTAACGTTGTTTTCCTACGATCAACAGCCCTTTTACACTGCGATCGCCTATAAGCCTCAGCCTTTCTTTGC
>JAKSDM010000502.1 GCA_022360135.1 Pseudanabaenales cyanobacterium
ATTAAGTTGGCGTAAATTGACCATCGAAAGATAACATGGCTGTTTCTAGTTTTAAGGGATTATACTGACTTGATTGATACAAGGGTGAAATTTTGGGCCCAGTTTATAGCCTTCTCACCTGGGTGGAATACCTCACAGTCTTACAGTGAGAGTAGAGTATGGGGTATGGGGTGTAGTCAATCTAATCACCCATCTGCCCGGTCGAGTTTTTGCAATTTCTGCCATGATCGGGTTTAGTCTGTTAACGCTAAGATAATTTAGGCGCATAGGTGTACATAACCCTGATCGCCACCCTGTCACTTATCCCTCATATTTCTGTGTTTAAGCGTATTTCTCTATTTTCTTCAGTCCTCGTGTTACTGGGTCTCTGGGGCAAGGCCCAGCCCGTCGCCGCTCAAGCGCTTGTTCCTTATGTTCTACCGTTAGATTTTGAGCGTTTGGAAGAACAGGGTTTGATTCTGGCGCAGGAGGCGGCTCAGCTTGCCCAGTTTCAACAATATGAAGCAGCGTTGGCCAGAGCCCAGTTGGCGGCTCAGTTAATCCCGGACAGTGCTCAGGTATGGGGACTATTAGGGAGTTTATATCTGCAATCAAATGAGATAGACCTAGCCATTGCCGCACTGGAAAAGGCTAAAAACTTGGAGCCAGATAACGCGGCGGTTTTGTTCGCACTGGGTTCAGCCCATTTCCGCGAAGCTCGATTTATGAGTGCGGCCTCCTCTCTAGAAGCAGGGTTAAGAATTGAACCGGACAATCCTGGCGCCTTGTTTGATTTGGGCAACGCCTATTACATGCTGAATCGTTACGAAGATGCGATCGCTAGCTACGAAGACGCCGTCAAGAAAGATTCTGAGTTTTGGCCTGCGGTCAATAATATTGGATTGGCGCTGTTCGAATCAGGCGATGCGGAGGGAGCCATCCGCACATGGCGTGAGGCGCTTGAAATTGCGGCGGAAGAAACTGAACCTCAGCTGGCGATCGCAGTTGCTCTTTACGCCAAGGGCGACCAAGAGCAAGCCATCCGATTGGGAACAGCCGCCCTTGAGCGAGATAGTCGATATGCTGATTTGGAATTTCTGAAGGAAAATCTTTGGGGCGTTCGTCTGCTAGCCGAAACGGAACAATTCTTTAGTGCGCCTGCAGTTCGGGCTCTGATTGCTCAATTGTAGAGGGTGGTTAACGCTCAGCAATAATTGGCTTTCGGGCAAAGGTTAAAAGTAATCAAAGACAATTAAGGGGGTGACAGGATTTATCCGGATGGAGAATTTGCTGGTGCTGAATGCAATTCCCGCTACGTTTTTAATGCCTAATCCTGCCCAATCCTTTGATTTATTTCATCTTACTGATTTCACCTTTCAAGCGGTGCGACGCGCTAGCGACCTTCGTTCTCAAAAGCTCTAATATAGTACAATCGAACTATATTAGATGGGTTTAGTTGTCTGCAGGTATCATTTCCATAATCTGATCCACAAATTTCTGGTGATCCACCACAGGCTTAGAGATATAGCCATCAGCGCCGCTTTGGTTGAGGAAGTTCTCTCGATCTCCGTCCATGGCGTGAGCGGTCACCAAAATCACTGGCAGCCTAGCAGTGGCCGGGTTAGCCTTGAGCATTTGAGTGATTTTGATCCCATCAACTGGCTTACCTTCATACATACTGTGTGAGAGGGAAACATCCATCAATATGATGTCGGCTTCTTGATTGTGGGCAATTTGCATAACCTCTTCTACATTCTCAGTATGTTTTACAGCAAGCCCTCCCCGTTTTGTCAGAATTTTGGAGAAGACACGGGCGTTTATCATGTCATCTTCCACAATCAAAACAGTCTTCATAAGATTTACTCGTAACTTTCTGCAGGAAATGATATGGAGTAATAGCGAACCTTTTCATTCGATACTACTTTGAATTAAAGGGTAATGTCTGTTATTGAATATAGTCACTCATCTTTCTTGCATATAAATTACAGCATTGTTAAGGATAATTCAGAATTCCCCGGCAATTTAGGACAGGCAACCCATGGCAAAGCAACTCAATATGTTCCCACCCGGACAGGTCGTTATCACAGCCCTGCACACTGAAGTACAGCGGTCATACCTGGAATACGCCATGAGTGTTATCGTCGGGCGCGCCCTACCTGATGTGCGGGATGGCTTAAAGCCTGTGCATCGAAGGATTCTCTACGCGATGCATGAACTGGGACTAACCCCAGATCGCCCTTATCGTAAATGTGCTCGTGTGGTGGGAGATGTCTTGGGTAAATACCACCCTCACGGGGATCAGGCCGTCTATGATGCTCTGGTCCGAATGGTGCAGGATTTTTCCAGCCGTTATCCACTCTTAGCAGGCCATGGCAATTTTGGCTCAGTGGATAACGATCCTCCCGCAGCCATGCGTTACACCGAAACGCGGCTCGCCGCTATCAGCCATGAAGCCCTGCTGAATGAGATTGGGGAATCCACTGTCGATTTTGTTGACAACTTTGACAGTTCCCAACAAGAGCCGATTGTTTTACCCGCCCAGTTACCCAACCTATTGCTCAATGGCAGCTCCGGTATTGCGGTGGGAATGGCCACCAATATTCCTCCCCATAATTTAGGCGAGATTGTAGATGGCCTGATTGCCTTGATTGATCACCCCAATTTATCCGAAGACCGATTGTTTGAACTAATTCCTGGACCCGATTTTCCCACTGGCGGCGAAATTGTCGGTATCAACGGGGTTCATGACGCCTATCGCCATGGCCGGGGCAGCATTCCGGTAAGAGGCGTCGCCCAGTTTGAAGAAATTCAGCCTGGGCGAGGGCGGCAGCGGCGGACAGCTATTGTGGTCACGGAATTGCCCTTTCAGGTAAATAAGGCTGGTTGGATTGAGAAGGTGGCTGACCTGGTCAACCAGGGAAGAATTGAGGGGATTGCAGACATTCGGGATGAGAGCGATCGCGAAGGGATGCGGGTTGTGTTTGAACTCAAACGAGAATCTCAACCCCAGCTCATCCTGAATGAACTCTATCGACTCACCCCACTACAAAACAATTTCGGCGCCATTCTCCTCGCCCTTGATCATGGCCAACCTCGCCAAATCCCCTTAAGGGAATTGTTACAAGCCTTTCTCAACTTCCGGGAAGAAACCCTTATTCGCCAATATCGATATGAATTAGCGGCGACCGAAAACCGACTTCATATTGTGGAGGGGTTGTTGACCGCATTGGCCAATTTAGACGATGTGATCGATATTTTGCGGCGATCAGCAGATGGCGGAACGGCTAGAGTAGCTCTACAGGAAAGGTTTGAGTTGAGTGACGCGCAAGCAAACGCCATTTTGTCCATGCCGCTGCGTCGGCTGACCAATCTGGAACAGCAGAACTTGCAGACGGAGAATGACGAATTAACCCAACGCATCGCTCGGTTACAACGACTGCTGTCCGACCGACGGGAATTGCTCAAAGCCTTGAAAAAAGACCTGCGGGCGCTGAAAAGAAAATTTAACGATCCCCGTCGCACCCGGATCCAATCTGAGAAAGAGCGGGCGGAGGAATCCCAAATGTTGGCGGAAATTGTAGCTGAGGAAAAAGCAGAGGAAACGATTCTGGAGTTTAGCTATAAGGGCTATGTGCGACGCTCTTCTCCCCGCTCCTTTCAGCGACGACAAGCTCGGCTAGAGGTGGATAATGGCGATCAAAATTTGCAGGAGAGTGATGACTTCATCGTTCAGGTCGAAGAAGCGATCACAACCCAGGAGCTACTAGTCTTAACCCGGGATGGCAAAGCGTTCACGCTTAAGATCGGCGATATTCCCCAAACTCAGCGTCAGTCAAAGGGGACCCCTCTAGTCAGCCTACTGCCGGGCTCAGTTCCGGTCGATCCAGACGGTGTAGCGGCTCAGATTGTGCTCTCTGAAGGCGCCTTGGAGCGAGATTTAATTCTGCTCACCCAGGAGGCGCGGATTAAGCGCACACCGCTGGCGGAATTCCAGAATTTAACCGGACGAGGGCTGACTGCATTGAAGTTGAAAGCGGGAGATGAACTACGGTACATCGTTATTGCTGAACCTGATGATCAGCTAATATTAGGGACTTCTGGGGGACGACTCTTGCGGTTTGAGATTAATGATGACCAGACTCCGATCATGGGACGCGCCGCTCAGGGTCCCAAAGCAATCAGGTTGAGGCGACAAGAAAGTTTGGCGGGTTGTGTCGCCTTAGGCGCTCAGGACAGTCTCTTGCTGGTGTCTGAGATGGGCTACGCCAAACGGATGCCGGTAGCCGCTCTGCGGCTCGCCACTCGGGGAGAAATTGGCACTCAAGCATTCCGCTTCAACGCCAAAAGCGACGCCCTCGCGACGATGGCCGCTGCGACGCCCCATACCCAGATCGCACTCAGCACCAATGAGGACCGAGTCGCACATATTCCCATTGATGCGGTGCCTCGCCAGGGCAAAGATACGCTGTGCCATCGCCTGCTCAAACCGAGACGAGGTGAGAGAATTATTGCGATCGCCGTTTCCACCGGAAAAACTGAAAAATCGGACAACTCAAATGAGTAAACTGGGCAAATTGACACCCCCTAATTGACCCAAGAATTGTGGCTCAAGTTGTACTAGAAAATGTATATAAGACCTTTCCTCGTCATCAGCGCCAACTCGCCCTAGCAGAGGGTATGGCGAATGAGGATCGGGCCGCCCCTAGCCGTACTCACTCTGCAGTCACTGTGCTGAGGCGCATCACCCTGACCGTTGAAGCGGGTGAGTTCATGGTGCTGGTCGGGCCATCGGGGTGCGGCAAAAGCACCCTGCTGCG
>JAKSDM010000688.1 GCA_022360135.1 Pseudanabaenales cyanobacterium
CCAAGAGAATAACCACCGTTATCTGGCCGATCAAGAGCGGTTTATGGCTCACCGTGCGGCGCTTCTCAAGGGAATAGAGTCTGAGAAAAGTCTGCAGCGAATCGCCATCTGTCTTGATGTGTCTAAAGGTCAGGAGGGTGGAAATGCCTACTTTGACGCCAGAGAGCGGGCGGCCCTAAAACTCGCTGCCGCTGCTTCCTATTTTCCGCCGTTTACCCCCTATGTCTTGATTAAGGACTTGCAGCATTACTTCACACCTCAACAAGTTGTCGAATTAGTCATGAGTGTTGGGGTTTGCGGTATGGCTCAGCGCTGGACAGCCGTAATGCCGACAGCTCAGACTGAGGCGGAGATTACTGAATTTTTGTTGAGGCAAATCCGGCAAACTGCCAGACCCTAAACATTCTTCATCAAAATTCCACGAACATGAAACCTTTATAATTTGCCGTCCTAGATCAGGGTTATTGCTAAATTTTTAGCCGGTTTCACTCTAGAATTCTCACTAAGAAGGTATAAGGTTAACTCATCAATTTAACCAGCAGCTTCAATATCAAAATCAATTACCGATCCCTATCGCGATCGAGGAGCCCTGCATGAAGGCTATTTTGCTATCTACAAGTTTGGCTATGGTGATAGGGTTATCTTTTTCACCTTCAGTGGCGGTAAAGGCCCAGCAACCGTCTATTCTGGACTCTATTCCGACGGCGGTCAATCGCCCCATTGACACCAGTTACATTCTGGGCCCGGGAGACCGGCTGTCCCTGATTTTCTTTAATGTACCTGAGTATGATGGGGAAGCGCAGCTCTTGGTGGATGGGTCGATTAATTTGCCGCTGATTGGCAAGTTGTCCATTGCCGGGCTCACCCTTGAGGGGGCGACTCAAGTGATTGGAAATGCCTATGCCCCCTATTTAAGAACTCCACTGATTACAGTAGATCTCGTCACTCCTCGCCCCATCCGGATTGGCGTTTCGGGGGAGGTCAATCGCCCCGGATCCTATGAAATTCCGCTGACTGACGGTGACACAGACGAGATAATTGAATGGCCAACGGTGGTTGAAGCCATCACCCTATCCGGCGGTATCACCGATCAAGCCAATGTTCGACAAATTGAGATCCGTCGTACTCAACCCTCTGGCGACGAACAAGTCATCCAGATTGACTTTTGGGATATCTTAACCACTGGCGATATCCAAAACGACATCACGTTGCGCCACGGGGATGCAATCAACATCCCGACGGCGACAGCCCTAACGCCCCAAGAGCTGACCCAACTATCAGCGGCTAATTTTTCCCCTGACACCATTCGCGTGACGGTGGCGGGGGAAGTCACCGCCCCCGATACGGTTGAAATCCCCCCAAATGCGCCGCTTAATCAAGCGCTCTTAGCCGCTGGCGGCTTTGATCCCGGGCGAGCAAACACTCGCGAAGTTAAATTAATTCGCCTTAATCCAGACGGCACCGTTTCTCAGCGTATTGTGCCCGTCGCCTTCGACCAAGGTATTAATGAAGAAACCAATCCATCCTTGCGCAACAACGATGTGGTGCTGGTAGGGCGGTCGGGGAGCGCTACTTTTTCTGACATCGTTGGGGGCGTCTTTGGTCCCCTGGG
>JAKSDM010001540.1 GCA_022360135.1 Pseudanabaenales cyanobacterium
GGAGAACTTTTCATGGAAGGTGGTTTAAAAAAGTTTCTGACTAGCGCTCCCGTAATAGGGGTGCTCTGGATTTGGTTTACTGCGGGTATCTTGATCGAGGTCAACCGTTTTTTCCCAGATCTACTTTTTCACCCTTAGGATTCAGAGGATTTAATAGACTCGTTCAACTGAGGCGTCACTTTTAGGGGTAAAGCATTTGGCTGTTAGTCTTCAGATATTTCTGTTGATCTTGCTCCAAATGCTATAGCCCTAGGGGAATGGCTCCGCTAGCGCTTTTGCAGCAGGAGCGCAGCCAATTTTTATTGAACGTCTTATATGGTTCTGGGTCCTTAGAGGCGGCTGTTAAATGGCTTCTATATCTGGCAATTCTGTTGAGATTAGGATAGCCTGCGCTATTGAAACAGTATAATCCTGCTGTTTCTTAGCAAAATAAAAGCATTGCAACTGAGTTGCAATGCTTTTATTTTTTCGACTTTGATCTTATTTATAATGACGGACTAATTGTCTTTGGGGGGGGAGGATGGGGAATAGGAGGAAGCAGGAAGATTATTCAAGGACCAATGATATTCGATGGCAATATTGGCTCGGTTACAGCTTTCCTCTAGCTGTTTTTGTTGGGACAGCGCTTTGCGTAAAGTAATAATTAATTCATGGATTTGCTCCTGTTGGGGAGAATTCTGGTTAACCGCAAACATAGTTTGTCGTTCCAACAACTGTAGAAGGAGTTCGTAATGAATGTGGGAAGGAAGTGGAATTGGGCGTTCCATAAATCTAAATCAAATTACCTAGGCGTAAAGCCAGTTTAGATTTCAGTAAAGAGGGCGGCGATCGCACTACCGGGATCGGCATGCTTCATTAGGGATTCACCAATCAGAACGGCCTGAGCCCCCGCCTCTGATATCAACCTTATATGTTCGGGATGGTGTATTCCCGATTCACTCACGATTAAAATATCCTGCGCTTGGATTTGCTTCTGCCTATGAGCGAGCAATTTACAGGTGATGTCTAGGTTGGTGGTAAAGTTCTCTAGATTGCGGTTATTAATGCCAATCAGCTTGATGTCTTCAATGGCGAACACCCGATTGAGTTCTTCCAGTGTGTGGACTTCTACCAGGGCGTTCATACCTAGCGCTTTGGCGATTCGAACGAAGTATCTCAAATCTTTATCTGAGAGAACGGCTGAAATTAGCAGAACCGCATCTGCTCCACTCACTCGCGCCTGATAAATCTGATAAGGATAGATCAAGAAATCCTTACATAATAGCGGCAGGTTAACTTCAGCCCGAATCTGAGCCAAGTATTCAAAATTCCCCTGAAAAAACTTTTTGTCGGTCAACACCGATAGGCAGCTAGCTCCCCCGTCAACGTAGGCGTGGGCGATCGCCACAGGATCAAAATCTTCTCGGATCACCCCTTTGCTAGGGGAAGCCTTTTTAATCTCCGCTATCAATGCAGGCTGAGTCTTACCCTGTTGTAGCGCCTGCAAAAAATCACGCGGAGGAGGCGCAGTCAAAACTTTTCGTTGTAAATCTGCTAAAGGCAGCTGCTCCCGCATCTGAGCGACTTCAACTTCTTTATGCCAGATAATTTCTTCCAGGATATTTTGAGGCGCCGCATTAGGAACCTTCACCTGATAATGTATGTTTTTGACGGAAACAACTGAGGTTGGGGGACGACGACGAATTTTCATAGACTCAGGTTGCTAATGGGTTACAGTCGCCCGTTTGAAGGCTTCATCAAGCACCTCAGACAGCGTGGGGTGGGTGTGAACGAGATAGGAGAGGTCTTCCACTGACTGGTTCTGGGCGATCGCATTTGCAGCCTCTTGAATCAAATCAGCCGCATGCAGCCCTAAAATATGGGCTCCCAGCACTTCTCCGGTATCTTTACGGTAAATCACCTTGGCCAGACCATCGGGCTCACCCTCTGCTAACGCTTTAGAGTTGCCCTTAAAATAAGTGCGAACCGTGGCGATTTCAAATTCTGCCGCCGCCGCTAATTCCTTGGCCGCTGGCTCAGTTAGTCCAACAAAACTAACCTCTGGATGGGTAAAAGCAGCGGCTGGGATACAGCGATAGTTAATGGCGCGGGGACGTCCACAGATATTTTCTACCGCGATTACCCCCTGAGCAGACGCGGCGTGCGCCAGCATCATTTTGCCAGTAGCATCGCCAATCGCCCACAAATGAGGCGCCGGTTCACCCGCTCGCAACACCGCCATATGGTCATTCACCGGGATAAAGCCGCGCCGGTCTAACTCCACTCCCACGGTATTAAGTCCTAAGCCCTGGGTCACAGGAATTCGCCCTGTCGCCACCAGACAAGCGTCAACCTCCAAGACATCCATCACCTCCTTAGTTTTTGGATCAGCCAGTTCAATCTTGACTGGAGAACCCGGGATAATTTTTCGGGCCAGCAAACCCACCCGAGTCTCAATGTCGCGAGGCGTGATCAATACCCGCTGAGCCATCTTGGCAATGTCTGGATCAAAGGTGGGCATGAGCTGATCTAGGGCCTCGATAATCGTCACCTCACACCCAAGCGCTGTGTAGATATCAGAAAATTCCAAGCCAATATAGCCACTGCCGATAATGGCTATCCACTGGGGCAGCCATTCCAGCTCCAGAGCTTCATCACTGGTAAAGACAGTTTTACCGTCGGTTTCAATACCTGGTGGGACAAAGGGGACAGACCCCGACGAAATGATCACATCGCGAGCGGTCAAAGTCTTTTCCGCCGCTTCTTGGATAATGCTCACCTTGTGTTCACCGACCAGCTTGCCTCGCCCCTGCAGGATATCCACCTTTAGCCGATTAAGACTGTTAGTCATGTCGCCCTGAATTTTGCTGACTAGCGTTTTGGCATGGTCTGAGATCGCCTGACGATCAAAAGACACATCTCCCACCTGAATCCCTAAAGCCTTTAGATGATGGGCGTTTCGTAACTCACGTACGCGACCAGAAGCGGCCAATAAAGCCTTTGAGGGAATACACCCTTGATTGACACAGGTCCCACCCATCTTTTCAGCTTCCACAATGGCGGTTTTGAGCCCCCGTTTAACGGCATGGAGTGCAGCCCCATGTCCTCCTACGCCAGCCCCAATGATGACCAAATCGTAATCAAACTCTTGACTCACTTTACTCTCCTGCGACAAAAATGCTGGGGCGCCACTCTAACTAACGATCCCAGCAAAGCATGGTTTGGCAGCTATGTGGAGAATGATCCCCTTAACATTCTTGACTAGAGGCGGTGCATTAGACAACGTTATTATCTCCCCGGTTGTCTTCAAGGGGAACGCCTCTGCTTCTCTCCCGCTGGTTCTGCTGATCTGCTCATTATTAAGAATAGCTTGTTGGCCAGTACGGATGTCTGCCAAACCCACACCTGTCAGCAGCAGATTTTCTGTTAAAGCTCTTTCGCCGCTTGAGTCAGCGCACAATCATTTTCAGATTTGGGCAGTCTAACAAAGGAGAGAGGCTACAATATTTGTTTTAGTTGTTTGTGCTCTCCTCAGGTAAGACAGACGAATAGCAATAGTCGGGTGCAGTATCCCCAAATTTTCCCATCCTGGCTAAGGGATATTCCACTTTTGTTGACGTTTTGCCGATTGTTTTGTCAGATTTTACCTGAGATTGTCCGGTTACCCCCTGATTGCGTCTTAGTCTGCGCCCCATTCTGGAGCAGAGGCCCATGAATGAAAACCAGCGAGAACTTCGTCGTACTGCTGCCAGGGAGTTTATGCAGTCGTTGGCTCAACTGGAAGATATGCTTCAGCCTGATACGTCTAAGTCGGAGAACCGGGTCGAAGCATCCCAAACGGATTCCCAGATTGAGTCCTCTATTCCGCCAGAGGAAACTGGGTTCGATTCTCTGGCCGCTAATCAGGCGCTTGATCAGGTTGCTGCAGATCTTGATCGCTACATGGAAGCGATCAAACTGGAAGAGCTTTAATCTATGGATTAAATCCTCGTTGACGTCGAGCTTCGTAGAGGATGAGGGCGGCGGCGATCGCCGCGTTGAGCGATTCTACGCCAGGGCTAATAGGAATTTTCACCCTTAAGGAGGCCAAATTTATGAGTTCAGAAGACAGTCCCGCCCCTTCATTGCCTAAAAGAATCAGGGTTGGCTGACGCAGATCCACCTCCCAATAACTTAGGTCCACATCAACACAGGTCGCCAGAATTTGGATCCCGGCTTGACGCCAAGCTTTTATCTGATCAGGCAGATCAGTCGTCACCGTTATGGGTAAACGGAACCATTGCCCCGCAGAAGCCCGCAGCACTTTAGGGTGGTCTGGATTGACGCTATCGTCACTCAGCCATAATCCATCCGCTTCAGCGGCGCTGGCGGTACGGATGATAGCGCCCAGATTGCCGGGATCTTGGAGGGTTTCCAAGACCACTCCCAGACTCAACTGGGAAGCAAGCGGCTGGGGAGAGCGCCTGGGGGTTGCGATGGCGATTACGCCATCGGGTTGAACTGTTGTCGCCATTGATTGCAAAACCTCAGGGCTAACCAGTTCTACTCGCTGGACCTGCAAAGAAATCCGCCGCCATAATTGATCATGGCGCGCTTGCCATTGAGGGGTGCAACAAACCACCTGGAGAGGATAGTCCACCGCCAACGCCTCCTGTAGCAAGTGAGTGCCTTCAAACAAAAAACAGTGTTGCGATCGCCGCTCCTTTGCCTGATGCAATTTACGTATTTGCTTGACCAGGGGGTTTTTTAAACTGGTCAACATAATTTTTTATTATTTTTTTGCAACAATAGGGTCGAAAAGTATAAGTTAAGTTTAACAATAACGCTGCTCCCTAGATACCCATAGGCTTGATTAGATTCTAGGGATTTGCCAAAATCTCTATCTGCCAAATCTATTCAGTTTCTATGCGGAACCCGGGACTTGAACCCGGAAGTTCTTGCGAACACTAGAACCTGAATCTAGCGCGTCTACCAATTCCGCCAGTTCCGCATCAGCAATTATTTAGAGCTGCGATTCATGATCATCTGGCAGTTAGGCGCATCCGTCAACCACTTTTTTAACAAAAGGCTGTTTTCTTCTGAAAAAATCGGAGCTATCAGCCACGAATTTTTCAAAGACTTGCTGTTAGTGATCTGAAAGTATCGGGTAGAATCTAGACCAAAATTCATATTTACCCCTTTCATCGAATTGTTAAGTCGGGAGGCTACGTCCATTATTTCTCCGATTGGCCTATCCAAATCCTCTTCCTCCCCTGAAGAAGAGAATTCTGTTCTAGAAATATGGGGGCGCTCGCCCCTTGCAGGAGACGTCAAAATTAGCGGCGCTAAGAATTCGGCATTAGTTGTAATGGCGGGTGCTTTGCTATGCTCCCAAGATTGCCGCATTCGTAACATCCCCTTGCTTGTAGACGTTGCCCGTATGAGCGAAGTTCTGCTGGCCTTGGGAGTTAAGTTGCATCATCAGGCAGATATTCTCAAAATTGATTCGAGCCAGCTAAGCTGCTCCAAAGCCCCTTACGACTTGGTGAGCAAATTAAGAGCGAGCTTCTTTGTAATCGGTCCCCTACTGGCTCGTTTAGGAGTGGCTAGAGTGCCTCTACCAGGGGGGTGCGCCATCGGCGCTCGTCCGGTAGAACTGCATGTTCGGGGTTTGCAGGCAATGGGGGCGGATGTCCAAATTGACCATGGCACCGTCCATGCTTATGTCCGAGGCAGTCGAGGCAAACTCCAGGGAGCCAGGATTTATCTAGACTATCCGAGTGTAGGGGCGACTGAGACGCTGATGATGGCGGCCACCTTAGCTGAGGGGGAAACAATCATCGAAAACGCGGCTCAGGAGCCGGAGGTCGTCGATCTGGCTAGATTTTGCCGAGCCATGGGGAGCCGCATCCGCGGCGCTGGCACAAACACCATCACTATCTCCGGGGTATCTAGCCTTCACGCCACTGATTTTGCCATTATTCCGGATCGAATTGAGGCGGGCACTTTCCTGGTGGCGGGTGCGCTTACTCATTCTGAAATTAGCCTTTCCCCGGTTATTCCCGACCATTTAACGCCGGTGATTGCAAAACTTCGTGAGGCCGGTTCAAAGGTGATTATGGAAGCGCCCAATCGACTTCGGATTGTTCCGGGCCAGGCAATTTTGGCGACAGACATTCAGACTCGGCCTTATCCTGGATTTCCGACCGATATGCAAGCTCAGTTTATGGCCTTAATGACCCTGAGTGAAGGAAATAGCCTAATTACCGAAACAGTATTCGAAAACCGCCTACGACACGTCGCCGAATTTAATCGGATGGGAGCCGATATTCGCCTTCAAGGTAATTACGCCCTGGTGCGGGGGGTCCCAAATTTGTCGGGGGCGCCTGTGGTGGCCACCGATCTGCGGGCCTCAGCCGCTTTGGTATTGGCAGGTCTGGCGGCTGAGGGCAAAACCATTCTCCAGGGTTTGCATCATCTCGATCGAGGCTATGAGCAATTGGAGTTGAAGTTGCAGCAGTTGGGCGCCCGACTACAACGCATTTCTAGAGAATGTAATGACTCTGAAAATCAGCCCGATAGTGACCCGGCAGTATTCACTCCTACCCAAGTCACTCACAAGTTCAAATAATTGGGCGATCAAATCCGATCAATGATCCCGCTATACTAACGGAGGTGGGTCGAGTCATCCACCTTCTGTTATTTGTCCATCGCTGATGATTTTTTCTAAGACTTTGCTGGTAGGTCTGAAGGCCGATCAGTTTCGCCATCCTCTGGATTTAGAAGCGACCCAAACGCTCAAACAACTTCCGGGGTTAGATTTGTTGGTTCGCAACTTAGTTGGACCGTTAGCGGAACAATTCTTCTATCTGGAAAACATCGCCTCCAGCGTGTTGGTTAGCGATCGCCAGCTGCCTCATCTGCACAAGCTCTTGCTTGAGGCTTGCCAAGTTTTGGATTTAGAATCCCCCCAACTTTATGTGCGTCAGCATCCAGCACCTAATGCCTATACCTTCGCAATGCGGGGAAAACAGCCATTTGTGGTGATCCACACGTCATTGCTTGAATTGTTGACTCCAGAGGAAACCCAAGCGGTGATCGGTCATGAACTGGGGCATCTCAAGTGTGACCACAGCGTCTACTTGACCCTGGCCAATTTGATCACCTTAGCCGCTAGTCAGCTTCCTCTGGGCGGTCTTATTGTCCAGAATCTTCAGTCTCAGATTCTGGAGTGGGTCCGTTGTGCTGAATTTACTTGCGATCGGGCGGCGCTTCTGGTTACTCAGAATCCCAAGGTGGTGGCCTCGGTATTAATGAAACTGTCCGGCGGTTCTCCTTCCTTAGCCTCCCAGTTAAATCTAGACGCCTTTCTAGAGCAGGCGCGCTCCTACGATGCGGTCAGTGAAAGCCAATTGGGAGAGCGGCTGAAGCAAATGCGAACCAATGAATTAACCCATCCTGTCCCTGTGCTTCGAGCCCGGGAGATTGATCGATGGGCTAGCGGTCAAGATTATCAAAAGCTGTTGCAACAGGGCGCAATTCAGTATAATAGTGGAGCCAAAACCGAGGGCGGATGGCGAAATTGGTAGACGCACCACACTCAAAATGTGGCGACTTCGGTCATGAGAGTTCGAGTCTCTCTCCGCCCATTGTTTAGGGGTATGAAACAATGTCACAACGATTAAAACGATGGGAATCTCCTCGTCGGCGAGGGCGAAATCACAAAGGTCGAGGTGGTTCAGCCCGACAACGACAATATCTAAAGCAACAACAAGTCTGGCGCAAGCGCCTCAAAGACAGCTCAAAATCTAATCAACCTAATCAAAGAGAGGTCAACCACCTCTCTTTTTTATTGGATATCTGCTGAGTTCTGGACAAAAGTACTGTTGAAATGGTTGAGCCCTGCGTAAAATCACTGATACCTCGTATGCTATTGAAGTCCTGTGCTTCAGTTTATATCGCTAGGGTTGACATCCATTAGCCCAAATTTAGTCGTCACAATCACCTAGTCGTCAAGAGTCTTTAATTTATACTCCGAAATCAGTATAAAGCTGTACCTAGGTATGTAAATGAGTCCCCAGATTGGGAATTCTGAAGAGTAATCAACCAACTTTAGGCCCGTGGCTTTGAATTATCCTTCAATCCGTTCCCTTTCCTTAACAACTGCCTCGCCTATGGCCAATACTATAGAGGTAGGCGCCTATTTGATCACCTTACATACCTATCAGCAGGAGTGTCTGTTTGGCGCAATTGTAGATGGCGTGATGCAACTCAATGAAATTGGACAGATTGCTGTTGACGAGTGGGGGCGTTTATCAAAAAAACGCCAGGAAATTGAGTTGGATCAGTGGGCTATTATGCCTAATCATATCCTTGCTATTGTCAGGGTTAAGACGAAGGTTAATTTGCCTGAATCGGTTTCCTTAGTCAAACAACGCCATCAGGGTAAGCCGAGATCGCTCTCTTCCTTTGTCGCCGGATTCAAAGCCGCTGCTGCTAAGCGGATTAATTTAGTCCGCAATCAACCCGGTTTGCCGGTCTGGCAGCGTAGTTACCAAGAGCGTTTAATTCGGGATGAAATCACGCTGCAGAGAATGCGTCAGATAATCTTAAATCCTTCTCATTAAATTCAATGCCTCCCTTGCCTCCCCCATCCTCTTTGCCATAACCAACTTTTTTCGCCTTATACCTTCTAATTAAGGGGTCATCCGCGACTTGAGCGTCCGTCTAAATCGCCTCGTTTTTCAGCTACCTCCTCTACCTGCCGCCACACCTGTGGATCCTGGCGATACAGTTCGAGGGCCTTGATCGCATCTCGGGCCTCTTGCTCCGTTCCTTCTTCTATCAGTGACAGCAGAAACTGTAAGGACGTGTCCCGCCGCAGCATGGCGATCGCCAACAGCCCTGTTTGGCGCAGGTCTGGTGCTGTAGTTCGCTTCCACCAGGCTTGGAGAATGGCGCAGGCTTCTGGCAGACGTGACTCCCCTAAGGCGAGGGCGACAAGTTCTTGAACTTGGGCGGATGGATTCTCTAGAAAACGGGATACGAAGTCCAGCGATCGGGTGGGGGCTAGCTTCAGCAATGCGGCTAGACATTCGGCGAGAACCTGCGGTTCGTCGCCCACTTGGACTCTCAGGCGGAGGAGGGGAATACCTGCTTCGTTTTCGCTATAGGCGATCGCCCGGGCTGCTGCAATCCGAGCTGGAGGTTCGGGGTCAGCCAGTAAATCCCCCAATTCCATCAGCACGTCAGGATAATTCATCCGCACCAGTCCTAGCGCACAAATCCCCCGCAGTTTCGCAGCCGTATCCACCTGCCCTCCCCATACTGGCTCCATTTGGATATGCCGAATCCCTGAGAGAAAAACCATGTCTTCGCGGCGGCCAAACTGATAAAGGGTGTCTGCCAGGGCAGCCTTAGCCAGACAGTTGGGGTCAGTCTGAGCCGGATTTACCATAAATCGGTGGAAGGCCTTGACTAGTTCTGGAGACAGTTGCATCAGTTCATATTTCCCAGCCATTTTGGCGGCTTGGGCGACGGCGAGGGCGTGTTTACTAGCGAGGATTTGCTGTAACTGGCTCAAGTCTTCTTCTGAGGTCGGATCTTGCAGCTGCTTAAGCTGGGCTAGAAGCGCCTCCAGTTTTCGCGATTTAGCCATGAGGGAGAGAGAATAATAGGCGTTCGCCCTCAA
>JAKSDM010001683.1 GCA_022360135.1 Pseudanabaenales cyanobacterium
GCAGTCATCGCGTCAGCCCAATCGAGGGACGACGGAGTTACATCCCGCCAGACCTCAATGGTGAACCCAACATCCTCCAACAACTGACAAGTTGTATCAGCATCGACAAGAAAGCTAGTGTTGGATGAGTGCGCCCATGGGACCGGAAATGTCAATGGCTCGCCTGAACCAGCTATGGGATCGTAGATTGCGACGGTGCGCCCCGGCTTTATGACACGATGTATCTCCCTAAACATCCTGTCTTTATCCGAGATGTTCATCGAGACATGTTGCATCCACGCACCATCGAAAGAGTTGTCGTCGAACGGCAGATCGAGCGCGCTACCCTGTCGAAATCGCACTCGATTCCCCAATCCAACTCGCCTCGACAAATCATTGGCTACGTCACAGTACTCTGCGGTTAGATCGACACCATCCACCTCGCAGCCAAACTCCGACGCTAGGTAGCGAGACGGACCACCGAGGCCCGAGCCGATATCGATGATATGATCGGGTGAACCAAAGCCTGCAATTTTGCCCAGCTCCACGGTGGCTGTTCGCCCGCGAATGTGAACCTCATCGATCTCCGCCAGGTCTACTGTCGTGATCGCGTCGATGTCCTTGCCAACCGACAGTAATCTGGCGTCGATACGTCGCAAAAGCTCACCTGGCTCTTCCGAGTACCAGTGCTGTTCGATAATTTTGGTATATTGCTTGTCCATTGTTGAAATCCTCATATTCAGAGTGAGATCTTGCATAGAAGGTATCTTCAACTCGTAAGTATTGAGTCGATTGGATTGATCTAAATCTATTTTGGTTTCGCCGAACTTAATCCGAATATATGAATGGCCCTGAAATAAGCGTTTATAAATCGCTAAAAGTCCTGATATTTCGTAGGGTGGGCATTGCCCACATGGCTTATTTCAGCGCCATTCATCCGAATACATAGTTATTTGCAATAATTTAAATGAGCAGTATTTCACTTGCAGCATGAGAGACGCCATATGTTTCGTCGCCTAGCTAATTAATTAACTCTGAATCGAGAAGAACTAGGGAGGAGAATTCTCTGCCAGTTTGTTGAATTCAGGCCAAATCTAGTATTCTGTCTATTAATTTTTGACGAAGAGGCGGATTGCCTACCTTTGTCTGAATCTGGAATGACATTTGTCATGCTCCAGACATGACATTTATTCGATGTGAACTTGTTCCTCAGCTTGATATCATTCGATTGTTGAGATTAAGTAGACCAGAAAATGCGAACACTCCCTACACTCAAGGCTGAGCTGCAGGCGCTCCGAGCCTCCACCCCAGCTGTTCTCCACGCGGCTATCGATGCGCGGCTGGAGGCGATCTCGAAGACTGAGAGGCAACCGAATAGAACAGCCGCTGTCGATTAACACGCTGTTATTCTGACGGTTCAGCGCCCCGGCTTCGGGCCAGCCGAGGAAGTCGGCGAGGACAGATGCTGGGCTTAGCCAGGCGCCAGGACGATTCGGGACAAGAGAGAGTCGTCAATAAGACTATTCGGCGCGGGTATAGTAGTGTTTGACGCCGAGGGGGAAATAGTCTGGATCGCCTGTCGCGGTTAAGGTGATTTGGGGCATCTGGTATTGTGCCGGAACGTAGTTGGCAAACTCACTGTTCAAACGTTGGAGCTGGCGCCGAATGGAATTGGCGATCGCCTGTTGCTTCTCCTCGCCGCCCTCTACCCCTGGCGCCAGTTCCACAACAACTGACAAAAAAGGATTTTGATCCGCATCAACCTTGACTTGCATCACAAACTTGCCAGTCACCCAGTTGCAAATCGAGGCTTGCTCTAGACCCACTGAGACATTTTCTGGATAAAGATTTGCCCCGAAATAGGATACGACAAAGTGCGATCGCCCAAAGATATACACAAAGGGCAGTGGATGAATGGCGTGATGATTTTGCGGCACAGACATTGTAGACAATGCCCTGACTGGATCAAATCCGCAATCCTGCAAAGTCTGCAGCATCGTTGCATAGGGAATTAGGCCGCCGTTATCCGAGATGTGGTAACGTACCAATGGGATGCCGTTATCGCCCGAAAACAACAAAGTTCCATCACCCTGAACCTCAAAGAAGCGGCTCATTGGGTCATACTGCACTAGCGTGGGTAGGCGAGACTCGCCAAATAACTCACGGGCAGTATCCGGATGTTCGGCCAGCCAGCGACGAATGCAAATGCTTAGGGGGGTTTCATTGCCCAACACGCCAGCATCAGCGGTGCCGTACAGAGAAGCCGAATCATAGCAGACCTGTGTGGAGCCAACCCGCTCTCCCACCAGAGATCTCCACTCTTCACTGAAGACTTCTCCCGCCATTACCAACTTGAGATTGTACTGCGGCCAAGAGACGCCCTGAGCGATGCCGCTGTCAATTACATCCTTGAGAAAAGGGGGATACCCTAACAGCACAACTTGTTCAAAAGCTGGGGATAAAGCCTGGATGACCCGAAAGATTTCCGGCTTGTGGTTGCCAGGTGTGACCACCATGATCGGATAGCCTTTGCTAGCGAGATGACGACAGCAGCTAGCTGTATACATGCCGCCCACCCAGGTTCCTAGGGGGAAACAGACCACGGCCAGCGTGCGGTGACGGTCAGCCTGAAAACTATCGCGAAAGATCTGCTCAAAGCGAAGTGCTATTTGGAATTCATCCGTCACGCTGCGAGGCCAGAATGTGGGATTTCCGGTAGAGCCAGAAGAAACCGCAATCATGTCACAGGTTTCCAAGTGACCCTGGGGGCACAGTTGGGCTAAGCTGTAGCGCTGAATGTAATTTGCTTTGGTTGAAAGCGGAAGGCGCTGAAAATCGGCAAAGGTTTGGATGGCGGCAGGATCAATTTCATGCTGTTTGAGGAACATCTGATAAGCGGGAACAGTTGCAGCGACGTGATGGAATAACGTCAGCGCGGCTGATTCGGGATCAGCCGCCGTATGTTGTTTGAGGAAGTCATCCAGGGGCGTTGTTAAGAATGCCTGGAGTGCGGTAATGACTTGTTGAGGCTGGTCAAGTTGCATAAGTTTTACTCATATCCCTGTAATTAGTTTCGATGCAGTCTGAGCGGTAAGGCGGACATTTAAGACTATTTGGCGGCAAGCGGGAAAATTAGGATGAGCTATCAGTCAGCTTTCAGCAATCAGTTCCTAGCTAGCTGCTGGCTGCTGGCAGCTGAAAG
The DNA here is from genome assembly GCA_022360135.1 of Pseudanabaenales cyanobacterium. Classification (GTDB taxonomy): domain Bacteria; phylum Cyanobacteriota; class Cyanobacteriia; order Phormidesmidales; family Phormidesmidaceae; genus JAKSDM01. The sequence goes on from JAKSDM010001683.1 coordinate 3,182, forward strand.
CCAACCAAATTATAGCGGTTTGAGTCCCAATGGACTGCAGCCTGATGCCAGAGATGGCGTTGCCAAAGGTCAAAGGCAAGTGCCAGAGCATCAATGGTGATATCTAGAGTGGTAGAGATGGCTGTGTTAATGATGAATTCGGAACGCAGAACGATGAATTCGAAATTCAGCTAGACATTCCCAGTTTGAACTGCGCGACTTTAAATGGTTGTCTACCCCGCAATGTGTTCTTGACTGTTTGCCTTCCGCTAGCGATTACAAGAGTCGAGATAGTCGTCGCTGAAAAATATGTGGAAAGTTTCCGCCGATCCATCTAAATTAAAATATGATGCAGAAAGTATGATGCAGAAAGTTTCTTGTGATCTATTTAGTTTAGAGAGATATATAGCAAGTTTCTGTCTAATCAGCTTATTAGGTGCGGTTGGCGCCCCGTCATTGAGAAAGATAGTTAACAAAAGAGAGGGAGCATATCATGGCATCGGTATTGGTCACTGGCGCCAGCAAAGGAATTGGCATGGCGACGGCTTTAGTTCTGGGTCGCGCTGACCACACGGTCTACGCGACGATGCGTAATCCGAATCGTTCGCCAGAACTTGCACAAACGGCGGAGAAAGAATCATTGCCGATCAAGGTCTCGATTATGGATGTGGATTCCGACGACTCTGTAAAGGGGGCGATCAACACGATTCAGAAGGAAAATGGTCCCATTGACGTTCTTGTCAACAACGCTGGGATCGATCGCGCCGGAGCAATCGAAGACCTGGATATCTCCGATTTTCGGGCCGTAATGGAGACGAACTACTTCGGCGCGTTGCGCTGCATTCAGGCCGTGTTACCACAGATGCGCAAACGCGAGCGCGGCGGCATCATCAATATCACATCGCTCTCTGGCCGCATTGCGTCTGCTCCAATGAGTTCCTACGCCGCCTCAAAGTTTGCTCTGGAGGCGCTCAGCGAAGTGCTGGCGCAGGAAGTTAAGAGGTTTAACATCCGAGTGGCTATCGTCGAGCCAGGTGTTATCGACACAGCCATGCCCAGAAAAATCACGGAACCGGCCGCCGCCTCGCTCTACCCCCACAAACGCCGTATGTCTGGTTTGTTCGCCGCCGCGCTGGAAACCCCAACCGCACCATTGCTCGTCGGGCAGAAGATTCTCGACATCATCGAAAGCGACAACTGGCAGCTGCGGCATCCCGTCGGACCGGACGCTGAGCCCTCCCTCCAGTGGCGCGCCTCCATGACCGATGAACAATGGGTTGACTGGGGGGCTGCCGATGATGACACCTGGTATCAAAGCGTTGAACGTGATTTCGGTCTGAACGCGCGTCCTCGGAATTAATTTGGCCCGTGCGACTATGGCCATACTATACCCCTCAATCTTTGGGTATGAAGTGGTCATTTGGATGAAATCACCCCAGGGGCTATTCTTGAACACCATTGGAATGGTGTCGCTCCGATTCTCGAAAATGCCCATGAATTTACCACCTCCACTATTTTGTAGGGACTATCGAACTCTTTGGAATTTGTTGAGGCTTGAATTCTTATCCCTTTTAAGTTGTTTGTTAAACTGACTGGGCGCCAATACTGTTCGGTTAAGGATCCCCCTTAATCCCCCTTCAAAAGCTACGGTGTACACAGATCTCGACTCCAATGCAAATTCGCCGATCTGGCCCCCCTAACCCCCCAATTCTGGGCAGGGTGGTTTCTTTTATTGAGAGAATAAAAAAATGGTCTAACCTCCTTAATACTCCGTTAGTAAAATAAGGATTTA
>JAKSDM010000406.1 GCA_022360135.1 Pseudanabaenales cyanobacterium
ATGTATGACCCCCAGTTTGAGGCCATCAATCATATCTGCACCATTGGCGCCATCGTGCTGGGTATTTCTGTGATTCCCTTCTTTATCAATGCTGCCTGGAGCTGGTTATATGGCCCCAAAGCCCCTGACAATCCTTGGAATGCCATGACATTGGAATGGACTACCCATTCTCCACCGATCATCGAAAACTGGGAAGTTCTGCCTGTACTGACCCATGGGCCTTATGCCTATGGTCAGGTTGAAAAACGACCAGTGGAGGCGACAGCAGTTCTGGCTGATTAGGGGTTTGTCATTGTTCATTGGTCACTTGTCACTCGTCACTTGACCAATGACTTCTTTTCCAGCCATAACATTCCAGCTTGAGTAAATACACGACTGATTAACAAACTTCCCATTCAAAAAGAGGCCCATGATTAACGTAAGTGAAACCAGCCCTAATTCTTCAACTGCTCCTGCTATAGCGGTTGCCGACCATGAAGAACATCCTGACTATCGGGTATTTGGACTACTCACTTTTTTGGCGTCCGAGTCTTTGATGTTTGGTGGATTTTTCGCTACTTACTTACTGCTTCGAGGGGCCGCCGCCGCTTGGCCGCCTGAAGAAACCGAGGTTGAATTGATATTGCCGACGATTAACACCCTCATTTTGGTCTCCAGTAGCTTTGTTATTCATAAAGGAGATACGGCTATCAAAGCCAATGATGTCCAGGGATTTCGAACATGGTACATTGTCACTGCGCTGATGGGAGCCGCCTTTCTGGGCGGCCAGATATATGAATATCTAACTCTGGGCTATGGTCTAACCACCAATGTGTTTTCTAATTGCTTTTATCTAATGACTGGCTTTCACGGTTTACACGTGTTTGTAGGGCTGTTGCTAATTCTTGGCGTGCTGTGGCGATCGCGTCGGTCTGGCCATTACTCCGCCAGTCAACATACCGGGATAGAGATGGCCGAAATCTACTGGCACTTTGTCGATATTATCTGGATTATCCTGTTTGTTCTTTTGTATATCCTGACCCTCTTCTAAACGTCTGAAATGGTTTTTGCAATGATCACTAACGAGTTTCTTTCAAATGAATTTATCGCAGCTGTAGAGCATTTGTATCCGAAAGCGGCAAAATTACTCCATCATTGTCATGTCAGAGTGATTAATACTTACTGGGGACGACCTCCAACTAAAGCTTTAAAGTACGTTGGAATTTATTGTCCTGATAGGTTAATTGCTTCAGTACAAGCTGAAATTAATTTATTGAGAGAAGTAGCTAAGGGCATCGGGTTAACTGAGGTAGTTTGCTTGAATGCCACAAGACTACTTCGCGATCCAAGATCATCCTTAAAACAAACTGATTCTCGCTTCTGGTTGGAGTTATGCTGGATTTCAAAGTGAGTTAAAACAGCGCTCTCTAGAATAATCAAAACTTTTGAGGCTAGTTCAATATATCGGTAGTGCTCAAAACCAAGGTTGACGGGGATGCATAGCACTTGACACTTTCCAGAGCAAGTTTCTCTTGCTTCTAAGCTCTAGCTTAGGGATACCCATGGGCTGGAAGCTGGAGCTTCCAGCGGTAAGGAAGCTGGAGCTTCTACAACCGGCGTTTCCAAGCTCCGGCTTGAAAACAAGGAGTAGCGGCATTAATGTGTCAAGTCGATTGCAAGTTCCGCTGATTGCTAAGCGGGTTGTCGTGAACACTACCGGGATAACCGTTCTATCAATTGACTAATCTCGACAAAATACCCTGTTAGAAATGCGATAAATCTATTGAGATCGATCAACTGAAATTTGCAGAATTGAATTAATTTATACCTCGTGATTGAAATGAATATGTCTTAGATTTTATCCAACAAAATAACAATTCAATCATCAATAAAAAAATTAATGGGCAAAATTTGTATTCCATTACACTGATTTTAAGTCTAAAATGCTTGATATTAATAGAATCCTTTCATGATGGTAAAGCTTGAGATTTAATAGAGATTAGATTGCATCCTAATTGATTTTTAGTCAGTACGCAATTGTATCCTTTGAGATTTTTCTGACTCCAAAAAACTATAAATCTCATCTGGCAATTTACATCAGTTAACTATATTTAGATGGTGTTGGCTATGAGTGAACAACCCCTTTCAAATGAAACAGCCTTGAGAATTGCCTTAGCGGCAAGAGCTTTACCCGAGGTCTCGGTGAGAGATTTAATTGAGGCGCTGCAAAACTGCCTCGGTGATAGACTCGATGAAACAAGCTTGGGTAAAATCACAGTCACGAATTTGAAGACGGCGTTTGGAAAAACCTCCGACCTCGATGGGGAAGAGGAAGGCGAAGATGCAAACACGAGTGAAATAGATGCTTTGAAAGAAGCGGTGAGTATATTATGGGGTGAAGCAGAAGAAGCAGAAGTCTTGCCATCCATAGACCCTTATCAGGAGGGCGAAATGCCAGGCTCCATTCGAGTTGCCGTGGCCTCTAACAGTCAAGAGCAATTAGATGGGCATTTTGGATCTTGTCTACGTTTTTTGATCTATCAGCTCTCGGCGGAGGAAATAAAACTGATCGATATCCGATCCACCTTCGAGGCAGACTTATCGGATGATAAAAATGATTTCCGAGTCAATCTGATCAAAGACTGTCATGTTTTATTTATCGTTTCAGTTGGGGGACCCGCCGCTGCCAAAGTGATTAAGTCTGGAATCTATCCGATGAAAAAAGATGAAGGGGGACCTGCCAGAGAAATACTGGGTGAATTACAAACCGTGATGGCTACCTCACCACCTCCTTGGCTAGCAAAGATTATAGGCGTTGCAGAAGGGAAACGAGTGAAAAACTATGCAGCTGTAGATTAGAGGACCGATTTCAACTTTTTGAGATTTTGTTTCTGCCTTGGGCAAGGCTAACGTTGAGTTAAGCGGCGGCACGGCAGAAACGCTGAGCGAACGCTCACACTCTACCTACCCAGGTCTCATACCCCACCCGAAGCCTCTGCGCCGTCCGCTTGAACTCAGTGTTATGCGTTTTCCTCAGCAGTTTTACCGGCATGGTACTCCAGAGGAAGCCAACCAATGCGGCTGCAGTAACAAATGACGTTGCCGCCTAGTTCCTTTGGCAAGGCGCGCAAAGCACCGCTACCGTCGCAGCGAGGGCAGATCTGCGCACCTTCTTTGCCTTTTTTACTTTTCCCAATTTATTTTCTACAAATAAGCTGTGCTGAATTTTCTATCTTGGTTTTTTTGATTTTTGTGAAGCCTGCATCAGACAGCCATTTCTCTATAATCGGTGTCGGATGAGTTCGCGTTCCCATCATCGTAAAATAAAGTAAGGAACTCCATCCGGCAACCATCTGTATTTCTTCGTCCTCACCTGGAAAATCAACATCATTCGTAACAATTAAACCGCCTGGTCTTAAGGATTCAAAAGTTTTTTTGATGACTGTCTGGCATTGCTCCGCCGTTAAACAATGAAGCATGTTTGAAAGCAAAGCGAAATCATAGTCACCACCCCAGTCCGTCTCAAAAAAGTTTCCCGTTATGTAGGATATACGTCCTTCAAGTTCTGCTTTTTTGATCTCTGCTTCACCCGCCGCCGCCGATTCCGGTAAATCCAGGATAATCGCTTCGAGATTCTGATATTTACGGCAAAAAGCGATGCTGTATTGGGCCGGACCTCCCGCGATGTCGAGCATCTTCCGCGGCGGGGCGTCGAATTTCACTTTTTTTACCAATGCTTTGGTCGGTTCCTTCGACACGCCTTTTAGAAAGGTCAAATAGTGTGACCAGGAACTCGGCGTGATCGGCGTAAAGTGGAAATTCTCGACTTCACCTGTTTTGACGGCTTTATCCAAATTTTCAAATTTTTTGGCTATGTCGGGAGCAAATATCATCATTCCCCTTGCCATTTCCGACATGTTCCCGTCGAGAGATTTCCGAAATGCACGGCTAACCTGAAATTTACCGTTTTGTCTTTCTAAATATCCGAACCCCGTTAGGGCTTCAAGCAAAACCCGCATGCCGTGCTCATCAGCTTCGGTTTTTTTAGCAACCTCTTTGACGGACAAACTGTTTTTTTCCAAAAGGGAAAAAATGTCTAGTCTTTGTGCCGTTAGATATGCATTACTGACAACGGTTGAGAAGAACGGCATAATCGCCATCTCCGGCAAAATCCCCGTCGCTAGGAATAGCTTTTCACTAAGCTTTTCTCCCTTGAATCCAATTTTCATAGCAAACATCCTTGGCAAACTTGTATGACGGGCGTCGACCGTTGCAGTAAGAACGACACGGCAAGTATGAGCTGACCGATATCATCGAGTAGTGACATCGCAATACGTTCAGCAACACGTGGAAAACGTATAACTTGTAATTCAACGTCTTTCTTTATCCACAAGCGTTTCAGGACTTTATCCGCGCCACTGAACTTGACACTCTTAGAATTGCAAATTTACCTAGGTTGGCGCTACACCCGATGGGATGAAACTGAACTACCCAATCGGATAATTGAAATATATCTGACTCTTCAAGATTCGGTAGGTTGTGCAAAAGGCAATCCAAGGCAGCTTCTAGCTTTCAGCACACTTACAGCGGTACAAAATGTTCATCGTGAACATCAGCATATTTATTCCTGAAGAGCTAAATGCCTGGTCGGAAGTGATATCTGAAATTTTATCAATGCACAGTATTAATAGAGACAATATTGGCTGTTTTATCTTAGAAAACTGTTATTTGAGTGACAAAATCCTGACTCCAAAAGTCCGCTCTAAACATCTTCTCAATAGCTTCTAAAAAAATAGTTAAATAGTATCGAATGAGATAGAATGCCGAGGTCTTGGGTTGTTATCCCTAATAGCGTGAGGTCGCAATAATTGATTGGGATTACCGCCCAATCAATCGTTATCAGCTTGCTTTCTCTATCGTTAGTGAGTTGTTCCCGATAGAATTTCCGACTGTCTAGGTCTCCATCCATCGAGCAGCGTTAGAAGAAAAAAATAGTGATTAGCTCTCAGTAATCAAGTCCATAGCAAACCTAATTCTCAGCAATCAAATCAGGCGTATAACTTAAGCCGGGAAAAATTCACCCCAAAAATCGGCTGAAACCCTTGTGGGCTCGAACCATTTCCCTGTAAGGCTTCCCGCCTTAAAATATACGCTTCAAATCAATAAAAACCATTGCCTTCCAAGGGGCTTAGTAGGTAAATTTTGTCATGACTTATACGATTAAGGACGATTGTATTGTCTGCGATAACTGTCAGCCAGAATGCCCCAATGGGGCGATCAAGCCTGAAGCTGAGCGGGAAGGCTACTGGATTGATCCAACCCTCTGCGATGGGTGCCCAGATGTAGAGATTCCCCGTTGCGTAGCAGTCTGTAGCGCGGGATCATTGGCGCCCTTACAGCCCAAAAAGGGACGCCGCAAAAGCACCCTCCTGCCCCCTGCCATTCCCGCCATCTTCCTCAATGGCAAAACCACCTCTTTCGCCTCTTCTATGGTGGTTTGGGAGGCGTGCAATATTCTAGCCCAGCGACAGCCCTGGCAGACCGATGCCGATGGTCAACTCTGCTACCGTCGTGCTGTGCATCGCGGTCGAGGAGAAATGCGATTTCGATTGGCGGCAGACGTAGAAAGCGATTTGCCCATCCCGATGGCCACAGATAAGGTGGCGCAGGCGATCGCTCAATTCGACATTCGCGCCGCCTGTGCTCATCTGATTTTTGCAGCTTATGCCGTCACCGTTGATTGCCCTTGGGAAGAGCCTTTTGTACTGAACGACCAGCACTTCGAGCGATATTTAGGTCTTGATAAGCGCAAAGATCTGACCAAACTGGACAAACTTACCTTGATCAAAGATCTGGTTTACCAAGCTTGTCAGCTCCTCGTCGCCCTCGATTGGCCCCGCCAAGGCAAAGTCAAAGCCTTTTCCCTCGATGAACAACCCGTTTGGCGACTGCTCAACGTCGAATACTACTTTGAAGAAGACGCCCAGGGCTATCGCCATCTGATTGGTTTAGGCTTTACTGTCCGAGCCGGTATCTGGGCCAAGCACTTTCTCAACAAGCGCGAATGCCGTCGCCAAACGGCCTTCTACCAGTACGGCTCCTTGCCCCAATCTTTGCTTATAGAAGTCATGAGTAACTGGCAGCAGCATGAAGGGGGTGTCCGCCTGCTACTGTGGCTTTTGTTTAAGTTGCGTCTGGGAGGTGACCATCGGCTGACGGTACGCACCCTACTTCACATTGCCTATGGCGAAGATCGATTAATCGAGGCGACCACCGTGCGTGGAGCCCACAAGCGCCTGCTCAAGACTTTTGAGAGCGACCTGGAAACTATTTATTATTACGGTCTAAAACCATTGTTTGATGCTGAGACCTATTCTCTCGATATTCAACCGCTATGGGCCAGAGCCGCTGACATTCCTGATGATGTTGACGACGCCCTCGAGTTTTGGGTCAATGACGCCAATCAAATCCGTAGCTTAACAGACACGGCTCCCCGAGATAAGTGGCAGCGGTTGCTCAATGCCCGACTCTCAGGATTTGAGCCATCGGCAGAATGGCAACAAGTTATCCGTCGCCGCGCTCCTAAGCGTGGCCGCAAACAGCCTCCTTCTGTCCAGGTGGAACAGCTCTCCGGCAGCGCTATCAAAGCCGCTCGACAACGCCAAAACTTCACCCAGCGCACCTTAGCTGAACACCTTGGTAAAAGCCAGAGTTGGGTACGTGACATCGAAAACGGTCGGTTTAATATTATTCCTGAAGACCAGGCCCGATTGCGCCAAACCCTGGAAATCTACTAACCCACTCATCGCCTTTGGACGACCCCTATTAAGAGGGTTCTCGATAAATCGATAGCTCATCCACCCGAATCTCAAACTGATCGAGCATCTCTGGGGTTGGGTAAATCCGCAGTTTGGCGTCTTGAGAAAACTGCCCCATCCCATTACCCAATGCCACAACCTGATTGAGCACTTGCCAATTCGTGGCGCGATCGGGACAAACAATCACTAAGGTCGCCACATTCGCGGTTGTTGTGATTGACCAATCACAGGCAGCAAGCAGCTCTAAGCTGGCAGGGTCGCATTGCTGCTGAAAGCGTTGCGTCAGGGATA
>JAKSDM010000368.1 GCA_022360135.1 Pseudanabaenales cyanobacterium
CAACGATTACTTCGCCCCGGCGCTGCCAGAACAAATTGAATCCTTTGGCTGGCTGAAAGCGGAAGAGAAGTATTTAGTCGTGATGGAAAATGGCACCCATTTTTCATTTTTGGGTGGGGAGAATCGAGGCGCCTTGCCCGTTCCCGATGGTTTGATTGGTCCAGACCCAAGATTAGCCCAACCGGCATTGCGATCGCTCAGTCTGTCCTTCTTTAATCGATACCTGTTGAACCAGACTCAAGATGAGGCTTACTTGAATCAAGCCTATCTCGATTTATTTGACCCCCAACCCTTTCGATTTAGCATCATTTCTGATTGGCCGATTTCAGGTCTGCAGTAAGGGCGCACGGCCTGCAAAGGCTACTGAGGGTCCCCTATAGTGGGATGTCATTTTCCAGCCCGTCCCTTATCGTCACCAGTTTGTCACAGATAAGGCGATAGACTTAGACAAATATTAATAGTCGGTTAACCACCAAAGTCTGTTCATCGATTTGGCAAAGTCAACGTATGAAGACAGTTCTAAAGAAGGTTCGGACTAAACTAGCTCCTGCAGTCAGCTTCTATCGTCTGACACGGTATTTGTTTAAGGTCCGTCACGACGCTGAACTTCGTTCTATTCTTCATTCATATTTGGCTGGGGTTCCACTATGTGTTTTTTCTGAACCCTGGCGCTGGTTAAGAATGCTGCTAACCACACGAACTCGATTTCAGGCAGCCGAGCAACGACCCTATGCATTCTACGCGCCCCATCTGAGTGCTTCCTCGTTCGGCCAGCCAGATCAAATCTCGGAATTTCTGGAGAAGAATGTCGGCGTGATTCGCGAAGAGTTTGATCGAGTGGCTCCTCCAGAAGTGTCAACCCCCTCTCGGGCTTTAGTGAGTGAAGGGGTTTGGAATACGTTTCCCCTCAGACGGTCTTCCAAGTTACTAGAAGAAAACATCGCACATTGTCCTCAGACATGGGCTGTATCAAAACAGTGTCCATTGTTGCAGGGCGTAGAGGGAGGGGTTTACTTCTCAATTATTTATCCTGACACCCATGTGCGAAGCCATTGCGGTCCATCCAATCTCAGGTATCGTTACCATCTGACGATAGAGGAAGCCGAAAGCGCACAAATTCGATCCGGTCAAGAATGGCGGACCTGGCGACAGGGTAAGTGTTTAATTCTAGACGACTCATTTGAGCACGAAGTGCGGCATACAGGTGAAAAACGGCGGGTTGTCCTGATTATCGATTGTTGGCATCCTGATTTAACCGAGAAGGAGCGAGAATTTCTAACCCATCTGCATCAAATTTGGCGTAAACCCACCCGGAGCGCCGCCGAAAAACGGTTGCGGAATGTAAGACACCAGGCTCCCAAAAAAGCTGTGGCGAACGCTGTAGTCGATTGAACGCGATCTCAGACAAGAACGTGCTTCTTTTTTATTCTATGAAAAATCACATCTTGAAAAAACTAGCCAGTGCGCTTAAGCGCAAACTTGTTAACCCCCTTAAAAAAGGGCATATAGACAAAAGTATTGAACCTCAGTTGTTTCAGCTTAAAACCCAGCTTTTGAGTAAAGGCAGAAGTGATTATACCTTGGCCCGCACCGAGGCGATGAATATCCGCATTAAATGTTACGCCAAGGATGGAGAAAATGTCCTCCACACTCATCCAGGGCAAGATCATACCTTTGTTGTGCTGGCGGGGAAAGCCAGATTTTATGATATAGACGGTAATGCCACTGAACTAACAAAAAATCATGGTATCCTGCTCCCCGAAGGATACTACCATCATTTTTCTAGTTGTGGAGATGAACCTCTCGTGATGCTACGGGTGTCAGCCAAAAAGAGAAAGGTGTCGGCTCCTCGCATCGGGATTGATGGCAAGCCTTTTCGAGGAAAATCTAAGGAAAATAATTACGAAGAGAAAGTTCCGATTGAGGGACTTTATTACGAGTAATGCAGATATTTAGAAGTCACGTCGAGTGAGGCGCGGTAAAGTGCGCAGCTCATATTCTATGGAACAATTTCAACCAGGGTTCCCCTCTTAACAAACCTGTAAATCTCATCCACATCCTGGTTTTTGAGAGAGATGCATCCCCATGTCCAATTCAAGCGCTGCTCAATCATAGAATCTTCTCCTACTGGCGCTCCATGAATGCCGATTTGTCCCCCAATGGGGAACAGCCAGTTGAGTTGACCAGAAAATTTCGCTTGGAAATGTTCGCGCCAAGATTCGGGTCTAGGATAATCTATCCAAATAAATTTAGACCAGCTTGAGTGGGGGTAGAGATCGCGAATGAAGTAAACCCCCTCAGGAGTCTTCCGGTCTCCTTCACGGAGTTTATCCCCTTCCGGAGAGCCGCCAAAAACAACAGGATAGGATTTTATAGGCTTGAGGTTGTGGAAAACCGTTAATCTATATTTCGATTTCTCAACAAGAATCGTTAAGCCTTCTCCATGCGACCCTTCTCCTAGAAGCTCCTGTAAAGATACCTCATAATTCAAAAGCTCTTCATCTTCCAGTCGAGGATGAAAAGGTTGCTCTGGTTGACAGGATGCAAGGCAAGCTACTGATGGAATCTCTGTCAGAGGCATCAGAAAACCGAACTTTATGAGCAGAAAATATAAAGCAGCTCCACTCATTAAAAAGATGATAGTCAACCGCAGGCTTTTCTTTTTAGATGCTTTTAGCGTCATTATTCTCTAAGTCTGCAGTCTATGTCTGAAGGGACATGGAGCCTAACGGTTGAGCTAGCCGGACGACGATAACTTTAGAGTTTTAACAAGAGAACTATGCCCCGTTCCGGTTCAGCGATTGGTTATGCCATTGATTGCTTTCCCGAAATGATAATACATTTTCTATAGGAGTAGATAACTAGGCGCGTATTTTATTGAGAATAAATTAATGCACTATATGGTCCAATAGAAAACCCTGCACTATGAGGCATATTATCCTTTGCTGCTGACTCAGCACTCACTGGATGTCCTCCTACATTTCCAAAATCGCTGCTGTAGCCTGACCAATCACCAGAAAAACGACACCACCAAGTTCCCCAGCGAGGAAGTCCTACTCGATAAGAATTCCAAGTGCGATCGGTAAAGTTCAAAATAACAATGACGTCATCACCTGCCCCGCCCTCATTCCAACGGTGAAATGCAATAACTTTATTGAGGTTGTCAACTAAATGACAGTTGATATTTTGTCCCCTCAGACCACGAGTGTTATTGTCCCAATTTCGGCGCAGCTGACAGAGACGGCGATAGAGTTGAAATATACCATTGAAGGTATTTTTACGGGACCAATCGAGTGGGATTTGGTCAGCAAATTTTTCTATCCAGAAGATTTCTTGCCCTTGCCAAATCATGGGGATTCCAGGGGAGGTAAATACTAGAGCTGCTCCAAGAGTTGTACGTTTTTTTGAAAACCAAGATTCGGGATTTGCGGGATCGATTTTGCGGGCCAATGCATCATTGTTTCCTGATTCATCGTGAGATTCACTGTAGACAATTCGCTTAAATGCATCGCCATTAAAGCGAGCATATAAAGCCCTCTCAATTTCTCCCATTTCTCGAAATTGATCGAGCGGGTTTTCTAATACATTGCGAATTGAATGCACGAACCAATGCCATTCTGCATCCATACCTGCACCCAACTCTGATGTCGGACGAGTAACCCATCCGTCGTTATGCCAGTCCTCAGCAATTAAAATCTTGTGTCTCGGATGGTGGTGAACAAAGTTTTTCTCATCACTAATCCACTGTAATAGCCCGAAGCCATCACTATTCCATCCTTGACCATTATTAAATCCCCAAATATTGCTAGTGCTATCAATCCTTACCCCGTCGCAGTGACATTCATCCAACAGAAACATGACACTGTCACGAATATATTGTCGTACTTCATTGCGACCAAAGTCGGGCCGGGGACCCCATTGTGTGTCTTTTCTGAAGTCATCCGTATAGAAATATATTCCATTATTTCGGTTGTCTTCAGGCCAGCCATCAAACCGTCTCAAGCATTCGTCTAAGTCCTGAGGACCAAAGTGATTGAAAACGCTATCTGTTATAA
>JAKSDM010000066.1 GCA_022360135.1 Pseudanabaenales cyanobacterium
CAAATCGCTGTGAAGTAAGGCTTGCAGAAAAGCACTCGTTTTCTGGGCGCCCTGTAAATCAAAGTCAGGCGTGTGGGCGATCGGGGCATTATTCAGGCTAGTCAAGATTCTTTGGGCCAGATCAGCGGGGTCTAAATGTCTAGGATCAATCACCTCGACAACCCCTAATTTTTCTAGCTTTTGTGTCCTAACTAATTGCTCCTGATCCAAGCTGTAATGACCAATCGGAACCACCAAGGCGCGTACCCCCGTTTTGAGAATATTCATCGTGGTGTTATAGCCGCTTAAACTCAGGGAAAGCTCTGCCTGCTTCATGTAGGCCATCAGGTTCGAGGTGTATCTTTGCAGTGTGACATTACCTCGATTGGCAGCTGCTTGCTGCAGTTGGACAAATTGGTCTTCCGGCATAAACGGTCCCGTAAAAATTTGAATTCGATGGGGAATTGCAGTTTCTAAAATTGGGCTGGCGCTGATCACAGCTTCGATCAATTCATGACCGATTCTGCCTCCACCCACACTGACTAAAATCATCGGTTCTTTACGGTTCAGATTAACTAAATCTTGCTCACTGACAGCAAGATCATCTGGCGGTGATTGGGCCACAAAACCAGTATATTTAACCTCACAATTAAGGTCTTTAACCCTAGAGAAGCTTTCTTCGATTGTCTGAAACGTGGGGTCCGAATGGAAAAGGATCAGGTCAAAATATTGACTTGTCAATTTACAAATCGTCTCTTCCTCTTGGTCCAGGCTGATTCTGCCGACAATGTCCCGCACGCTGCAAGCAACCTTGGTTGAGCATCCAGGCGCTGTCGCATGCTCTAGGAGAGGAATCAACTCAAAGAAAAGCTTATGCCGTCCAAAGGGAAAAAATTCGGTTACTAAACAATCAGGCTGAAACTGATCAAATATTGCAATCAGTTGAGTTTTGCGGCTCTCTTTCACCTCCTCAATGCTCTGAGAACCCTCTGCCGCTTTCAGTTTTCCGTTTTCTATCCAGATCGCCGGCAGCTTGACCACATCAACCGCAGAGGGAATTTCAAACCCCTCTACACTGGGTCCGCCATTAATGAAACATACCTTAAAGTCTTTAACCAGGCTACGCACAATTTCTGTGCTGCGAACCAGATGCCCCATACCCGTCAGGTATTGGCAATAGAACAGGATCTTTTTCATTCAGTACGCACCTAATATTTGCATTAGAGTAATCCAAAGAAATAATTATCCTTATCACTTGAATTGCTCTAGGTTTTTAGTCATCACTTCAGTGGTTCAAGGGCCTGGGTAATTGCAAAGCAATCACTACAAACTTTTTAACCAATATTGTGTAACTTTTGGAGGGATAACTTTCCACTTGAATTACTCTTAAGTCTTGTTGAACTCCGTTTCCGCTAGGGAACTAAAGACAAGCTCTAAGCGGGCAAGCACTCGTAGCTGTGATCAAAGGTGGCGGCTCAGGCGCCGGGGGGGTAAATG
>JAKSDM010001256.1 GCA_022360135.1 Pseudanabaenales cyanobacterium
ACCTGGATTTCTGATTCCGCAGATTCAATGCTAGCGGCCTGCCGACGACTATCAATAGAGGCCAGGAGCTGGCCCTTAGACACCCAATCCCCTTCCCTCAGTTCCACCCCATCAACCTTTGCCACGTAGGTGATATCGCCATTGGCCTGGAAGTTCAAAATCCGCCGCCGCACTGGCAAAACGGTCCCTTCATCAAATACCCATCCCTGGGCTATGTCGGTTTGGGCCTGCGCCACCCGCACCGGCAGACGAGCTTGAGCGTCAGTTGTTTCGGCTGTTTCACGGGGAGTAGATGAGGTCAAACTGCGATAGGCTTTCCAACCCACGAAGCCCGCCACCGCCAGCATAACTAAGGCAATGGCTGGCCACAGGGGTTTATTCGGCTTGCTTGAGCTAGGGAGCGCTTGAGGCTTGGAGGATATTGGCGCAGCAGTTTGGTCTTCTGCGGTTTGGACCTCTGGGGGTGAACCGTCTGCGATCGCTTGATCGAAAGAGGAATCAGGACTGGTGTTCTTAGAGGACATCGCATTCGAGGTGACGACTGTACAATCGCTGAGAAAAAAGCTTTGAAGCGCCCAGAAAATTTACAATACGAATTTACAATAAAGTAGATTCCTTCACCGGATATTCTCCCCTGATCCTACTTCTGCAATGTTATAAAGTCTAGCTAAATCGGTTACTCTGCAATATTATTCGGTTGCCAATTTTTGGAAATCTCAATCATATGTAGAGACGTTGCATGCAACGTCTCTATGGGCAAATGATCGGGTGTTTCCGAAATGTCGCTTTCACCCCTGAGAACGCCGTGAAAGATACCCTCCCACCAAAATGGCAATAAAAACCGTAGAGTACATCTGGCCGATAATGGCCTCCAGATTGGTAAGCACTAGGGCGATTTCACTCATGGGAACAATGTCGCCGTAGCCCAGAGTGGTGAGGGTTGTAAAACTAAAGTGTAAAGCCTTAAGGTAAGAGCCATTAAGAATCAGCCTCTGAGAGAAGGCATTGGGGTCTAGGGTGGCGACCATGCCATAAAACAAGGCCCAGACAAAACCAATCAGGAGATAAACGCTGATACCGCCCCTAACGGTATCCCCTGTAACCTTAGAAGTGGTAAAGATGTCTCGCCCAATCCAATAGGCGGCGCCTCCTAGATACAGGGTAAAGATTACTTGGGAGAGTAGGGCGAACGGCAGATTAAACGAAGGCGCCCAACGCATACTCACAATCAGCTCTAGACCAAAGGCCATGACTGCGATCGCAGTATAAATGGAGAAAAGAATTTTGGGTAAGGTAAAACTTCTAATAATCAGAATAATGGTGTATAGCAGCATCAAGGCGGAGAGGATACTGCCAATGCCTGTTTTGAGGAAAGGTGAGACCAAAAAGGCGACGATTAAAACAATCAGCAACTGACGATATTTTTGCGCGGGGGGTTTGTGAAAAAGTTTCATCTAAGTGGATTCGTTTAGAATGCTGGTTTCCTCATTAGGACACTTTTCCCCAATAGGATGCAATCATAGAGGGCGTGTCATGTAAGCCGGGAAGTTTTGGGCAGGGAGAAGCCTTTGCTAGAGGATGAAGAATACTATTTAGTAGGCTATATGCAATTCCCGCAGGACTACTTGGCAAGCAATATTTGCGATCGCCCCCCTACACTTTTCGATCTGAGCCCTGCAAATGGCGATCTCACTCCTGCAATTAACGATCTAAGTTCTGAAATTAACGATCTCACCCTTGCAATTAACGATCTGAGTCGCGCAAATGACGATCTCAGAGGTGAGATTAACGATCTCAGGGGTGAGATCGCTGATCTGAACTCTACTATTAATGATCTAAGCCTCCAGAATGCTAAGGCTGCGAGGTCAGTTTTGTGTTTGCATCTCTAGTTTAATGATATGAGCCCTTGAGGGTCCCAAGTGGTAAGCGCGGATTGCGATCGCAATTTACGCACTGAATTGTGTGGTCTCACAGCTGAAACAGACAGACAGGTCAGATTGTAGACATCTTGGCGTATAACTTAAGCCGGGAAAAATTTGACCCCAAAATCGGCTGATACCCTTGTGGGCTTGAACCATTTCCCTGTAAGGCTTCCCACCTTAAAATATACGCCCCCGTTCTCTCTTAACTCAAGTTGCCATAGCTATTTCTGGCTAAACATGATGATGCCGACCGGCAGCAATCTATAATCTGTCGTAGTACTCAAGTTTCAATATGCCGGTCAACCTAGATAAGCCACATCTCTGGAAATCAGACTCGCTCCACTCTATTGACTTTTACAATGACTGGTTTCTTCGTTTTGCTCCCAGCACTTTCAGAGAACAGAGAAAACTTAAAGCTGAGGAAGTAGCGAATGCCCTTTCAATAACCGATTATCTTCGAGGACTAACGATCCAGTTACTCAAGGACAACCCTGGCATCTTACCAATGCTAAGAATGACTACTGCGCCTCCGATAGCACGCGACAGGTTAATTGGTCTTGCATACACTACCAAAAGTCTAGTTTCGAGCTTAGAGGGATCAGCAAAGCATCCCCCCAGGATTCCACCTAGAATACCATCCAAGATATTGGATGCTCACCTTGAACGTATTATTGATGTCTTGAGAGAAGTTGCAGATCGCGATTTATTTTCTTGGTTAGATGACCCTGATACAGATCCAACAGAAGAAGATCTTTTGCGAAGTGCCTCAGTTGTGGCAGATAGGCTGTGTGGAGCAGCAGCAGATCCAATCATAAGGAACGCTCAGGAACAGCGGCAACTGCATGCTATAGGTATATTTCTTAAGTCTTACAACTACACTGAAATAGCTTCAAATGATTTCAATAATTTACTGGCAATGCCACCAGGAACCTATACATTTAGATGTAATATTTCAGCTGGTTCTGATGAGTCTTCAGTAAATATTCCAGTCGATTGCGTAGTTTCAAACCATACAAGACAACCAGATGCAGTTCCACTTTTAATTGAAGCTAAATCGGCTGGTGACACTACGAACACAAATAAGAGGAGAAAAGAAGAAGCACAGAAGTTTTCACAACTAAAGCAAAAGTTTGGGGATAAAGTACCATTTATATTGTTCTTATGTGGCTATTTTGAACCTGGCTATTTAGGGTATGAGGCTTCTGAGGGAATTGATTGGGTATGGGAGCATAGAATTACTGACCTTCTTTATTACCTAGAGGACAACTCTTCTCTTCCTTCACGTAACCTAGCTCAAGAAAACCCTGGCCTGTATTCAAGCGATTTCATGCAGCTTGAGGCTGAGCGGTTTCGTCGGCAGCAGGAAGTAGATAGCTCAAAAACGTCCCTAATAAGGAATCAGCTTGGACAATTCTCAACACCATTTTCGTTGGCGCAACAAATCTCTCGATACACCATCTCACTACTTTCAGGAGAGGGAGAAAGTAGGCATATGCTTGAGCCTGCTGTTGGTAGTGGTGTTTTTATCTCCTCAATTATTTCATTAAGCCCTCAAAATCTAACATATACAAGCATAGAAATTGACGCATTATATTCCCGTATATGCGAAGAGCTTTTTTCTGAATTTGGCTGTAATGTTCTCAACCAAGACTTCTTCTCATTTATTGAGTCAGAAGAAAGTCAAGAGAATTTTGATCTTGTCATTACCAATCCACCATATGTTCGCCACCATCACTTTGAATCAGAGACAAAGAAACAATACCAGGAAAAGGTTTTAAGGGTGTTAGGAATATCAGTGAGTGGTTTGGCTGGCCTCTATATTTACTATATTCTGCTCTGTGATCAGCTCTTAAGAGATGGTGCAGTAGCTTCGTGGTTAATACCAAGTGAGTTCCTGTATGTAAATTATGGACGTGCACTGAGGGAGTATCTGTATAATCATGTGTCACTGATTCGTATACATCGATTCGAGGCACAAAATGTACAATTTAATGATGCTTTAGTTTCATCATGTATTATTACGTACAAGAAGAAAAAATCGGCCACTGACTTGCTATTTAGTTTAACAAAAGGGGCATATGAGAACCCTTCAATACACTATGAGGTTCGTCGATCTTCTATTAGCTACACTGAAAAATGGGATCTTTTTGATCTGGATCAAGCGGATACTGAAGATGGGATTGCTCTTGAAAATCTTTTTCATATAACTCGTGGTTTAGCAACGGGTAACAATGATTTTTTTATATTGGATCCGCAGCAAATTAATGAGAAGAAGATTCCTTCACAATTTTTGGTTCCTGTACTTCCTAGCCCCAGACATATTAAGAGCTCAATCATTGAGTCAGATTCTGCTGGAGTTCCACTACTGACACAACAAAAGTTTTTACTTTTAGTTACACTCTCTCCTGAGGAGATAAGATGTGATTACCCAGACCTTTTTCAATATTTAGAGGAAGGTAAGAAAATGGGTGTTCATAATAGATACCTTTGTCGTACTCGAAAAAGATGGTACTTCCAAGAAAAACGTGAGCCGCCTCTCTTTGTTGCAACATATATGGGACGGAGGAGCTCAAATGGTAATGCTCCGATACGTTTTCTCTTAAATCGCTCTAGAGCAATAGCAACTAACGTGTTTATTTGTCTCTATCCAAAACCGGAACTTTTGTACTTGCTACAGCAAAGTAGAGCAAGAGAGATTGAGATCCTTGAAACTCTAAACCAAATTCCTATAGCGTGTATTCAAAGAGCTGGAAGAAGTTATGGCGGTGGTCTTCAAAAAATAGAGCCAAAAGAGTTAAGATCTTTGTGTGTGAAAGATTTGCCTGAATGGTTATCTTTCAAGGAAATGGTGCAGATTGAAATGTTTGGTACTGAGCAGGCGCTCCCTCAACTAATTGGTTAGGACTGTGAATCCTTTGCAAGGTAGACATTACTCAGCCAGGAGCCTAACAGGGCGCTGCACCCGACCCAATGAAAGTTATTGCATGAGATTCCAAGGCTATTGGCGGCGGGTGAGCTTAAACGTTAGTGAGATTGCCTGGGGTGTGTCAGGTGTTCATTTATCTAAACGCACCGTTATCCCAGCGACTGTAGGTTGGGTCGAGTGCGCGAAACCCAACATCCCCCACATTTCACTCCTCTATCTCTCCACCAGAGCCCCAATCTTCAGAATAGAAACCTTGAGCAACGTAACGATGAAAACTTGAATAAGGCCAATCATGCAGGGTTTTCACTAACTAATGACTGACCGGATTATAGTGAATATAGTCAACAGGTTGCTAACGGTTGATGTTGGGTTTCGCATACTCAACCCAACCTACTGCTTCTCTCCCTTTAGGCAGTGAAGTAGTGGCCGATGCTGCGCGGGGAATGCTGCAGATGCTGCAGCCTGCGGTAATTTGATCGTTTATGATCACCGTCGATGGTCGCTCCGTCGGGTACATGTATCGTGAACTCGCCCAAAGTGTTTGACGTTCAAATCCCGAAAAGAACTGGGTGTGCTACAATGTACTACAAACTCCTTTGTTTATGGTCTAAGTTGTGATGAAATTTCCACCTTGGTAACTTTCTAAAACCCGATTACAGCAAGGGTGCGCCTTACAAGCCTGTTTGAGATGGGTAAGGCGAAGGTTTTGCTCGTGGATTCCCCCGCCCTGTTCAGCGCCTTGACGAGATTTGCACTGAACTGATGTTTTTAAGGACGGGAGAGTTTCACAATGCCATTGACGGGTAAAAACAAAACCGTTGGGGCGGTAATGGGGGTGACCCTTATCTTCCTGACAATTGAGCTATTAGACGAATTGGTTGGGGGGGTGCTGATTGGCGCTTGGCCCCTGATTTCTCAGGATTTACGACTTTCCTACGTGCAGGTGGGTCTGGCGATGACCCTTCCCCATATCGGGGCTAGTACAATCGAGCCAATTGTGGGTATCTGGGGCGATATTGGTCAACGACGGTCCTTAATTATCGGTGGAGGGATTGGATTTGCGATCGCCCTGTTCCTGATTTACTGCAGCCGGGACTTCACCATGTTTCTTACCGGGTTTATGCTCTTTGCTCCTTCTTCCGGTAGTTTTGTCAATTTGTGTCAGGCGACCTTGATGGATCTCGAACCAACCCGTCACGAACAAAACATGGCGCGTTGGGTATTGGCAGGTTCTCTGGGCAATGTGATTGGCCCCTTAATTCTGGCGGCGGCGATCGGGTTGCATCATAGTTGGCGCGGCGCCTTTTTCCTGTTAGCCATGCTAACAAGCGTGCTGTTGGTAATGCTCTGGAAATCTCCGATTCTCATTGCGACCCAATCTCATGATGAACAACCCGATAGTTTCAAGGATGGGGTTTACAACGCAATTGCAGCATTGAGGCGAACATCTGTATTACGTTGGCTGACATTACTACAGTTTTCTGATTTGATGTTGGACGTATTCGCAGGGTTTGTCGCGCTTTATTTTGTCAATGTAGCGGGTGCAAACACGGCTGAGGCGAGTCTGGCGATCGCGGTTTGGTTAGGCTTTGGTTTACTGGGGGATTTTCTCCTGGTTCCCTTACTAGAGCGGGTTCGAGGCTTATCTTACCTGCGAGTGAGCGCTAGCCTGGTATTGTGTCTTTACCCCGCCTTTTTGTTGGCCCCCCCTCTGATCACTAAGTTCGCCATCTTGGGTTGCCTGGGGTTCCTCAATGCCGGTTGGTACTCAATTCTGCAGGGGCAGTTGTACACGACTCTGCCTGGACAAAGCGGCTCCGTCATGACCCTCAACAACCTGTTTGGTCTAGTCGGGAGTTTAGCGCCGTTAGGGTTGGGGTTTGTGGCTCAGCAAGTCGGTCTGGAAAGTGCGATGTGGATCTTGCTAGTTTCCCCGATCGCTCTGCTGGTCGGCCTATTTTGGTAAAGTGCGATCGCGGCCTAACTTGGAGAGAGGGCTGGGGTCGAGCGATTGTTTCGAGGTTGCTTTAGGCGAGGTTGCTTTAGGAGCAAGTAGGCCGCTGGCGTGAAGTATAGCGCCAGGATGGGGGATCCGCCGACGCCGCCGGCGATCGCAATCGCCAGCGGTTGCCAGAAGGGGTCGCCATCGCTCAACAAGGGGACAAAGCCGACCATCGTGGTAATGGTCGTGGTCAAGACATGGCGGGTCGCCTCGACCACCACTGCCTGAACCGCTTTTGGAACTCCCTGGCGAGCCTGGGGGTCTTTATTAAAGGCCGATAGGACAATAATGGCGCCGTTGATGGCGACGCCAACCAGCCCCATCGTTCCCACAATCGCCATAAAGCCTAGTAACGAGCCAAATGCCTTGAGCGAAAACAAAGCCATGCCGATGGAGCCGATCGCCACCGCCGCTACAATCCCGGCTTGCCGGAACGATCCTAAAGACAATACTAATACCGTCAGCATCACCAAGATTAAGAGTATGTTTGTAAAAGAATGTTAAGTCATTCTTTTTTTCCATCTCGTGTGATTGTTCTCTATTTGCTGCCCGTGTTCGTCCTAATAATTTTTTATCAGGCAACAGAACCTCTATCCGTTCCCATTCCGAATCGCTTAAATCACTTGTATATCGTTTTCGGTTATCTATCCATTGAGTCTCAAAACACCCAGAATCTAGGTATATACAGGATTCTAGGCGGCAGCTTCGTAGATTGCTTGGAAGGCGTCGGGGGTAGCTGCAAGTCCACAACAGTCAATTACAAAGTTCAGGCGATTTAAGGAAACGGCTTAAAATGCAGAACGTTGCAACGCTGGTGGTTTTACGGAATGCCGATTGCCTGATGGAATGTGGGAATGAATTTGAGATAACTTTGGGGTATCACCTCAAAGTGGGACAAAAGGCATGCCCAGATTGTATTAATAAGCACTTCGGCTCAGGAATTGTAAAAAAAGCTCTGCGGCTAAGCCCAGAGCCCTGTATCGTAACCCTGATAAACCAAATTTAGGGTGCGAT
>JAKSDM010000675.1 GCA_022360135.1 Pseudanabaenales cyanobacterium
CGCCCAAATGGAAGACCCTAACATGCGATCGTAAAAGCCGCCGCCATAGCCCAGGCGATACCCCTTCACATCGCAGGCCACCGCAGGGACGAGGATGAGATCCACCTGGTCTGGATCGATCGGGGGAGAGTGGGGATGGGGCTCTGGAATACCATAGATTCCGGTTTGCAACGGCAGCGATCCGCTGGGAAACCAGCGATGCCAGACCAGCGATTTCCCTTCACAGCGGGGTAACCCCCAGTACCGCCGAATACTCAATAGGTCGCTGAGGTCGGGTTCCCGACGGAAACTGCAGTAGGCCAAAATAGTGCGGGCTTGCTGGAAGGTTGGCCAGTTTTGCAAGTGGGTGCAGATACGATCGCTCTTCTGTCGCCACAGATGCGACGGAATGGCTTGGCGGGCCCTCAGCAGCGATCGCCGTAGGTCGGTTTTTTGTTGGCCAATAATAGAATTGCTGACATTACCTGGAGGTGATTGGGAATCGGTCATGATGAGTTTGGTCTGCTAACCCACTGTTTGTGTCAAAACTTTACCGGACGCCGACTCTAGACGTGCGCCTATTAAAAATACAGCAATACATTCAGTCCCGGTATAGTCCGGGATAAGGTCCACAACAGCAGGGTAATATATAGAATGCCCAAACCCCATTGATACCAGGCTAGGGCGGTAATTAAGCCAGGCATATGTTGATCGCGTAAACGGATATCATTAAACCCAAATTTCAACCAGTTGTTAAGGCTGAAGTCATAATAATTCAGCCAATTCCAGCGACGATCGAGCAAAATGGGGGTGTAGCGATCGCGGAAGAAAGGAAACTTCGGCATTATAGGCAACCGCGCAATCAAAAGCCGTAATTGTCGCATACTGCCATCTTCAACAAAATAACTGACCTCCATCAGGTCATGGTATCGCCCCTGCCGATAGAGCCAGACTAACAAACTAATGGGAATCGGGATCGTCACAACTCCCAGGCAGGCCAGAGTCAGCCAGGGCTGATCAGCGGTGTGGACAATGACGCTGAGCCCCGCCAATATCAACAGTATGAAGCTGCTGAGCATCCAAACCGTTTCACCCAGAGGCGGAACAATGGCGGTTGGGGTCTGTCGGCGGTAGCGATCCACCCCCCAAAACATCAGGCCGAAGAGGGCGATAGCGACAATACCTACCCCAAAGGTCAACCAAAAGTGAGTGCCGTAGTGACTCAGCAGTAACAGCAGTTCCAAGCGGCTCCAGTCAGCCCCAACCTGGAGCCAACTGATCCAGCTCAGGGCGGCTTCGGTGACAATCCGATCGCGCACTTGGTTATAGGTGGTTAGATCGACGCTTTCTAGGTTCAGTAGATCAACAGCGCTGAGGAAGGGGTGTTGGATGCGGCTGGCGGCGATCGCGCGGGCTTGGATGGGGGAAAACCCGATTTGGGTTAATTTGAGTCTAGAAGCCGTGTTGATGTTAACGCCCAACAGGCGCTTGCGCAGTTCACGCAAGCGTAACCGCTCCGTCGTGTACTCGATTTGATTGGCGTCGGGAATTTGCTCCAGACGACGAAAATTGCGGACAAGATTGCGCAGTAAGGTTTCATTACCTGGGAGGGTTGGGGCCGAAAAGACCCGACCAATTTGCCCTGGACTGCCTAGTATTTCTGCCTGATCAGCGTTAAACTCAAGTCCAGCTACGTCGATGTAAGCCCCTGGGATAAAACGAGTGTCGCCAAAATCAGCTTGATCCAGCAGGGCGGCTCCCTGTAGCGTCACTGGCTGGCTGAATTGAGCTTGGCGAAGAATTAGGGCGGCTTTAAACCGAGCGTCTGTGAAAAGTAGAGATTGCAGAAATGTGTCATCGACAAAAACGGCCTGCCCCTGCCAGGTCGCCTGGGCAAAATCGGCCTTCCCACGCCACTGGACTCGATTGAAGTTGGCGTCCTTTTGAAACCGGGTCTGGCTAAAGGCGCCGGTTTCCTGAAACTCAACGTCCTGAAAGTTAGCGACCGCCTGGAACTGAGCCTGCGAAAACCGAGCCTGGTCAAAGAAAATGCTGTGGCGGAACTGGACTTCCTGCTGAAACGTAGCGCCGACAAAGTCCAAGATCTGGCTAAAGTGGGTTTCCGCCCAGTTGGCTTC
>JAKSDM010001490.1 GCA_022360135.1 Pseudanabaenales cyanobacterium
CAATTTGTCTCCTTTTGAACCGGGTAGGAGACCAATCAACTCAGTTTCTGGGGTCAGCTGTAGCGCATCTGTCACCGCTTGAGTCTGCTCAGAAGAGAGACTGACATCCGCCATCAAGTCCCCTACCACTGTGAACTTGTGGTGATGCTTCGGGGCGACGCCTTTCAGGATTTCAGATTTCATTACTCCAAAATAGTCGATCCAACCCAGCCAACGGGCGTCCCATTCAGCGTAAATAATTGTGCGATAGTTCAGCCGTTTTCCAATGACAACGGTATAGAACTGATCGCCCCCTAGGAAAAGAACAACGCCGCGATCGCGCCAATCCCATCCATCGGCTGTTTTACCCCAGAGTAGAAAGGGAAAAAAGTGCGCGGCTGCTTGCACCCGATCAACCTCTGGATAACTACGGGCGATCGCCGCCTCGCGTCCACTGGCGTTAGGACAGGGAGACAGGGCCACCGAGATCCGCACCTGATTGTGATCCGGCATTCGC
The DNA here is from genome assembly GCA_022360135.1 of Pseudanabaenales cyanobacterium. Classification (GTDB taxonomy): domain Bacteria; phylum Cyanobacteriota; class Cyanobacteriia; order Phormidesmidales; family Phormidesmidaceae; genus JAKSDM01. The sequence goes on from JAKSDM010001490.1 coordinate 497, forward strand.
TGCCTCAAGGCTCGAACAACTGGCCTTACCCAGGTGGTCATCTCACCTGGGCCATTGGCGAGAATGAGAATATCAATGGGTTTCATAAGGGCGGGGTGGGGGTCTGCAGTCGAGATCAACTGACAACCGAGAAGGTCGGGTGGGGGGTGTCGGGTAGAGTCCATGCCAATAAAACCCGCTACAAACAATTAGATTATCAACTCAAAGCGGAAAATTTTCCCTGAGCTAGAATTCAGACTCTATCATCCAGCTGTCACTTGTCACTTGTCACTTATTTAAATAACCAATGACCAATGACTTATGGCTCAGCCAGAACGTTTGGCTCAAGTAGATATCTACGTCTACTGTCCACCCTTAACCAGACATGAGAATCTACAATGAAAAGCAGCATTTACAAAAGTTGTAACTTCGACACAATCCTGTGAATCAATCCGAAGCCCTCCGCCATCTCTTGAATGCCGTTGCTCAGGGCCAAGTCAATCCAGACAAAGCCTTAGAGAAACTCAAGCATTTTGATTTTGAACCCATTGTCGACTTTGCCAAAATTGACCATCATCGCGCCCTCAGAACCGGTTTTCCAGAGGTGATCTGGGGCCCCGGTAAGACGCCAGCCCAAATTGTTGAAATCATGCGGGCGATGCAGGTCCATAATCCTGTCGTCATGGCCACCCGGATTGAGCCAGACGTTTATCACCAGTTACAGGCTGAACTACCCGCATTGCAATATTATTCACTGGCCCATATCTGCGCCCTTGTTCCCCCCAAAATGACCCCTCAGTATCCTGGAAATCTGAGTATTGTGACAGCAGGCACCGCTGATCTGCCAGTGGCGGAAGAGGCCGCGATCACCGCTGAACTTTCCGGCTTTCAGGTGAGTCGTCTTTGGGATGTGGGGGTGGCTGGCATTCACCGCTTACTCAGTAACCGTCAAGTCATCCATGACGCCGATGTCCTGATTGTGGTGGCCGGGATGGAAGGGGCGTTGCCTAGCGTTGTCGCTGGATTGGCCAATTGCCCTGTGATTGCTGTTCCCACCAGCATCGGCTACGGAGCCAGCTTCAATGGTCTAGCCCCCCTACTGACGATGCTCAACTCCTGTGCTGCAGGCATCGGCGTGGTGAATATTGACAATGGTTTTGGGGCGGCTATTCTGGCGGGCCAGATCCTTCGCACTGCGGCTCGGTTGGGGGAAAGGGAGCAGAGCTGAAATACTCCGATTGCAGCATCGACATCAGCACCAGCGACTCAAAGCCGCCTTCAGTCTTGAGGCATTCTCGCAATGTCCCCTCATAGACAAATCCGGCTTGCTCGTATAGATTGCGGGCGCGATGATTATGTTCTATTACGTCCAGCCAAAGACGATGGGCGCTATAGTCCTGAAATGCTAACTGTTTGATCTGTTCAAGGGCTAATCGGCCGTATCCTTTACCCTTCTCAGAGACGACAATGCGGGTCAGTTCTAAACTTTGATCTGGATTGGTCAAGCCGGCTAAGATGACGTAACCTACTGGAATTCTGTTAACGCAGCGTTCAATCATCAAATGGGACTGATTGGGATGGTTAGAGGCTGATTGGTGACGCTCAAGTGACCACTGAATCACCAAGGGAGCATTCTCTGGATGTTGCTCCATAGCTAAGACAAGTGGCAGGTCATCCGGGGTTGTCAAGCGAAGGCGAATCATATCCGCCGCCTTACGTAAACGGAAAGGGTTTATCTGGAATCCACTGACGCCAGAGGTTGACCAGCGTTCCATCTTCAAGTAGCTGGTTCAGAGTATCATTCAGTGCTTGCAGCAGTTCTCGATTGCCTGGAATCACTCCAATCCCAGAGGGTAGTTGAGTGGGGATGGGGAAGGCGATTCGCAGTGTCGGATCGCTGGCTTCCACGGCCTGCAGCAACAATTCATCATCGACAAGGGCGTCAAGTTCTCCCTGCCGAAGCGCGGCTAACATTTCGGGCAGAATTGGGTTACGGCTGTTAAATTCGATAATCTGTGGGTCAGAAAAGTCAGCGGCTGATTCCAGATTAGTGCTGCCGGCAAGTCCCCCTAACTTTAAGCCCTTCAAGTCTTTGGGGGATTGAATGGGGCTGTCTTTTCGGACCAATACAGCTTTGTCAAAGAGTCCGTAGGGCCGGGTAAAGTCCGCCCAGGCTCGTCGTTCCTGGGTAATGACTTGATGAAAGCACACCACATCATATTTGCCATCACTGAGACTGGTGTAGAATTCCGTCATTGGTAGATTGAACCAGACTGGCTCTAACCCTAGCCGATTGCAAATAGCGCGGGCCACCTCTGGTTCGTACCCTAGCCGATTGTTGCCTTCAAGGTAGCTAATCGGGCGAGCGTCGAAGTCACTGGCGATGATTGATAGGCGACCTGATTCAACAGTAGTGAAGCTCATTTTTATGTCTGCGCTTGGAAGTACATAATGAGGATGGCGTGAGATTACGCCATCGTTAGAACTTACGCAAGCAAGGTTTGAAATCGGGAGATTTTGTTGGGTGGATTGGGGGTATGTGATCCAATAGGTTTGGGCATGCGTAGTTCTAAGAGATCTGCGCGATGATTGTGCGATCGCGGCCTCAATCTTGCCTTTCAGCAAGATATCAGCTCATAAAGTTGAAAATACCCCAAAGGCCGACTCACTATGAAGCCAACTTAGCGTCATGAGTTTGTCTCCTAATAATGACAAAACTACCCTATAACACTGTCACCAGTAATTAAACCTAAATTTTTATTCAAAGACTCTCTATTTATAACAGCAGGAGTCAGAAGCCAGTCTACAGCTGGTTCCTGACTCCTGAATGCTTGTAGGATTGCGCCTTTCTCTTAGAGTATTCTTGCCTATCCAGGCCCTTCCGGCTTAAGTCAGCATCCTAGTTAAACCCTTTTAGTCTAAGGTCTCCAAACGTTTATCCAACCCAGAGCATGGGGTCTTTTGTCAGTTAGAGCCGAGACAGCTATAATTCAGGCTGATCAGGCATCACTATTTCTTCTGCTGGTTGGATTTGGATGTCAGGTTTTTGGATGTCAGGTTTGCCGTTATCAATACCATCGCTGTTTTCCACGCAATCCCTATTTTCTACGTTTCCATCCGGCATGGTTGTGTCACATAACAGAGCTTGCCTCAGATTGCCTCCCCCCAGCGCCGTTCTCCAAAGATTAGCTCTATGAAGATTGGCTTTACAAAGACTGGTATTCAGCAGATTGGTGACCGTTAAGTTGGCGTCTATCAAGTTAGCGTTATCTAGATTGGCTCCATTGAGATCAGCGCCATGCAGGTTGGCTCTATTCAGATTAGCGCCTTGGAGATTAGATTTATTCAGTTGAGTCCTAATCAAATCAGCCTCATACAGATTGGCGCCTTGAAGTTTGGCGCTACTGAGGTCAGCGCCGTCAAGTTTAGCTGACCTCAAGTCAACTCGATCCAGTACAGCTTCCTCCAGCTTGGCCCCACTTAAATCAGTTTGGTTGAGGATAGCGCCCTCTAAGTTAGCCCCGTTTAAATCAGTGCTACTCAGATTAGCCTGACGCAGA
>JAKSDM010001556.1 GCA_022360135.1 Pseudanabaenales cyanobacterium
GTCCATACTCTAGGTAAACAGGCATTACATCCTAGATACCGGGGACGCAGGTGTTTCCACACTTCGATAAACCAGAGGCGGGCATCTTGGCTGGAGTGGCCTCGGTAGCGGCAGAGGAGGCCCTGCAAGAGTCGAGTGACGCCAACTTGGCCTGATGTCTCAGATCTCCAGAGGGTGCGAATTTGGGCTGTGATTTCGGGTGAGACAGGATAGCCGATAACCACAAAGGCGCCGATGACGGGATAGCCTGCGAGACCATGAGGGCTTTGCAGAATTTCTGGCCCAGCCGGTAGCCATTGGCGGTCAATCCAGAGGGGAAGGCCATTTCGCCAAACTTCTGTATGCGATCGCCAGGTTCCCTGTAAAAACTGCTCCCCTCTGGCGCTGCGACCAAACCGAGTGATATCCCAACCCACCCAGGTAGAGTCTGGGGCTAATTCTACCCGTAAGTCCTGCCGATAGAGCGCTCCATTGAACACAATGGTTTCTTGCGGGAGCCACTCCATACAGGCGGACTGCTCTACCTGGATGTGGGTAGTTTGATGGCCGAACGCCCCCTGACTGCGGTAAATCTTACTGGCCGCAGTTGTGGTCACAAGCACTTGACTTTGGGGCTGGAGATGTAAATCTAAACTCAGGCGATCGCCGCCTACCATTCCCCCCGCCGTATGCACAATAACACTGTGACAGACCCCAGACGCTTCGGGATAGAAAGGTTTCTGTATTTTAAGAGGAGCGCTGGCTTGACTGTATACGGGTCGGGTTATCCCCTTGCTAGGGGCGTAACTCATCTTTAATCGCCCCAGCCAACCAGCTGTCGTTAAACAAATCGCCACTCAATTTACCCGTATCAGAATTTGCATTTGCTCCCTCTGCTTCCCCTAATTCTGATTGCGAATCGATCCGGGCGTCTCAGTTAGAGAAAGACCTGCGATCGCACGCAGATTCTGAGCCCGAATCAGTTCGGTAAAGGTGAGGCTGCTTCGCCCTTCAATCCGAGGCATAGACTCGATTGCGCTCAAGAGATGCTGGGCGGCGTCTGGCTCGTTGTAACCGCGTCGCTGGGCTACTCGGACGGCCATTTCATCGGCTTCAATTTCGGCGCGAGGACCTCGGCTAGTGCGCCAGATTTGGGAGCCTGCGATCGCGGTGAGTCCGCCAGCTGTCAATACACCAATGGCGTCAAACTGAACCAGTTCAAACAAGGCCCCGACCAAACCCGCTGCAGTTAACCCTTGATAAAGATCTGGCTTGATTAGTTTGACCGAGGTTAGCCAACTGATCTGGCGCAGCAGTATTAGGTCTCGTTGAGGCAGAGAGAGTTGCCCCCAGAGGTCAAAATTGATGGAAATCGGATGGGTCTGCTTCCAGGGCTTGGGGAACTTGGTTAAAATCAAATAGGTTTGCTTCGGTCGGCTCACCAATCGAGTATTCATTCGCCCTGAAGCAGGCATAAGTTCCCGCAGTCGAGAAATTTCTACATCAGGATTGATCACGGTAGAGAGTGAGTACAGAAGGATAGAACTAGCCTAGCAGGCTGCGTTGATCAAGAAGATGGCGGAGTAAAGCAAGACGGCGGCAGAGAATTTAAAGGACTTGCAAGGTTCCCGTCAGTGTAGACACCGCATCGAATATCTGATCAACGGCTGGCTCAGTGGCGGCCACCATTAGCAGGAAGATATTAGCTTCGGCTTGACGGGCGACGATTATGCCCTGGATGGGTTGGGGGAGACCTTGTTGAGTCAAAGAGCCCATCCAAGAAATTTGCATGCCGCCGCCTTCAATCGGCTGAAATCCCGTTGTCCGGAACCCCTCTCCCGCCTGAAAAGTCTTTTGAGCGGCCTGAACCAGGGCGGCGTCAGTGACCGTCGTCGTCACTTTTCCATCGCCAATGGGTAAGACGACTAACGTGTACGCCAGACGACCATCTGCGGATTCAAACAGAGGAGAATTGGCCACTGTATTCACCTTGTAGCCCTCTAATAGGCCAATTTGGAAACGTCCCTGGGGATCTTGGTAATTACCGCTTAGGGATAGGCCAGAACTCAAAACCTGAGTGGGTTTTGTAGGTGCTTGGGGGGCTGTTTGGGCCAGCGCTGTCGGTATTAGTGAGGGGCGTTTGATCAACTGAGTGAATGGACTGAAGTGATGTCCCCCACTCATGAATAGAACTGCGGCTAATGCAGTTAAAGCCAAACCCATCCACCCAACCCGATTCCGTTTCATCTTTACTCCATGGCTGATTAAGCGTATAGGGGCGAAACCATTGTTTGCACACTTGGCGTTTGCGCCCTAAGTGTCTGGACAACTGTCTCGCCCCTACTATAAGGAGAACAACAAAGCGTGTCTACGGTGTATAGAAATTTAAAGTGAGCAAAATTTCTCAACGCAACGCACAAACATTTCCACCCCCATGCTGAGGGCTGTTTCATCAAAATCAAAGCGGGGATGGTGATGGGGAAAGGCCAGCCCTTTATCTGGATTGGCGGAACCCAGAAAGAAGTAACAGCCAGGCGTTTCTTGTAGGAAAAAGGCCATATCTTCTCCGCCCATCGTCTGACACTCTGGCACGATATCAGCGGGTGTTTCCACCACTGTTGACGCCACTGAGCGCACCAAATCCGCCATCGCCTGATCATTGACGACGGGCGGATAGAGGTGTTGATAGTCAAAGTTGTAGTGGGCGCCGTGGCTTTGACAAATGCCCGCGACAATTTGCTCAATCCGCTCCTTGAAGAAGCTTTTGTAAGCCAAATCAAAGTAACGGATTGTACCGCCAAAGTGGGCGCTATCCGCAATCACATTGAAGGCGCTCCCAGCGTTCAGTTTGCCCACTGTCACCACGGCTGCTTTGAGCGGATCTATATTACGGGACACGATGGCCTGCAAGGCATTAATAATCTGGGCGGCAACGATGATGGAGTCTATGGTTTGATGCGGCATAGCGCCATGTCCGCCTTTGCCTTGAATCGTGCATTGGAACAACTCAGTGGCGGCCATCATGGGGCCGCTGCGTACACCCACCGTTCCCAGCGACAAATTGTTCCAAAGATGAAGCCCAATGATGGCGTTGACATCAGGATCGTGAAGTACGCCTGAGTTGATCATGGGTTTGGCTCCGCCTGGTTGCTCTTCTGCCGGTTGAAAGATGAATTTAACGGTTCCGGCAAAGTCATCTCGATGCTTAGCAAGGTAATATGCCGTACCCAAAGCGATCGCAACGTGGCCATCGTGACCGCAGGCATGCATGAGGCCGTCATGCTGAGAGCGATAGGGGACATCATTGAGTTCATGAATGGGAAGAGCGTCCATATCTGCACGAATTCCTAGCACAGGCCCGGGGCGATTGCCGACGATAGTGGCGACAACGCCTGTTTTGGCGATCCCTGTTTGGTGCTCAATACCCCATTTTGTCAGTTGTTGACTGATAAGCTTAGCTGTTTGATGCTCGCTAAACCCCAATTCTGGTTTTTGATGCAATCCGCGTCGCCATACTACTAATTGAGGCTGCAGCGCCCGAATTTCCAGCCGAATTCGAGACAGGGTGTCGATTGTTGGAGTATAGGTAAGCGTGGAAATCATCTTGTTTATAAGGCGTTTTCAAACGTTGGATATTGATTCCGATAGAGTACTCAGAACGGCGACAGCCATTCTGGAATCAAACAGTTTAGGAGATGCTGAAGGTCTACCTTAGAACGATCATGCAATCTACATCGGTAAAATTTACAGTTCCTCCTCAGCCGCCTACCGTTTTCACAAAAGTTAATCCGGTTGGCGTCTGATGATTATTGACCCCCTAAATCCCCCAATTTTTGCAGGGATTGATCTCTGATTCCCTGGAGTTGGAGGGTTAGGAGGGGAGGTTAAATCGACCTGTCAGCAAAAATCTTAGAGATGTGTGTACACAGTAGCCTCAGTGGCTGAGGGGTTCAAGCATATTGACCCCAAACGGTTTGAAGAATGCTAAGGCCAGATGGCTGAATTAATCAGATGCACCTATAGAAAGCATTATGTTCGTAAAACCCCTAAATTGTTGTGATCAGAATCTCTCTACAAAGCAGATCTGGTAGAAAGCTTAATCGAAACCTCAATCAATGCTGTTCGGCTGTAATGACTTCAGCAAAACCACAGCAAGGAGCCAGTGTCTTCTCATATTGCTGGATGATCAGTGTTGAACAGTCTGCTAGACCTAAGTGTATTCCCTGTATTACCTACTAGTATCATCCCTATGCCTCTATATTCTCACGTAGGTGTATTACCTCTTTGTGAAGTCAGGGTAATGAGTGAGCAGTGAAAGATGAAGAGTTATAGGGTGGGAAGCAATCGCTCAAGATCCAAATTAGAAGCAACTTGAGCCAGTTTAGATAAATCAGTAGGGTCTGGGAGATGGGGAATAACGCCAAGGATGGGGATTTGAGTCAGGGACTGCATCAACGCCACTGGGGTCCAGTCAGCAATTTCGACTTCAGAGCGCGGTTGAATGCAGTTGAGGACGATCCCTTTAAGTTGGACGCCGGATTGGCGAGCCAAAGCGACATTGGCCACTGTCTGGGCGATCGCGCCTAACTTGATCGGCGTCACCAATACCACAGGCAGCCGCCAGAGTGCGGCTAAATCAGCCACGGTTAGTTCGTAGGTGATGGGGGAGCCTAAGCCTCCTAACGACTCTATAAGGAGCCAATCTCGGGTTTGAGCCAGTTGATTATAGGTCTGCCAAACAACCGCCAGGTCTATTTGCCGCCCCTGCTTTTCCGCCGCTAGCGGCGGCGCGATCGGGGCCTCAAAAAACAACGGTGTAGTTTGCTCGATCGACTGATCCAGGGCAAAAAGTTGGTGATAGTGCTCGCGATCGCCCAGGCCCGCTTGAATCGGTTTCATCAACCCCAACCGTCGCGGCGCACAGTAAGCTTGCCAGTAAGCAGCCAAAGCCGTCGTCAAAACCGTCTTACCCGTTTCAGTATCTACGCCAGCAATCAATAGAGCGTTCAATCACAGCTCCTTGTTTGTTAGTTGGATTCTCCTGGTAATTTTGATAGATTATATTAGCGTTTATGACTTTATTGCTCAATCTTGTTGGGACTTTATTTTTACACTAATCCCTTAATTCTTAACTCGAATATCTAGGGTGAACTCAGACGGTGTAGGCGAACTGACATCAACCTTGAAATCACCCCCTACCGGCAGGTTACCCTCCCAGAAAAGCGCTCTGGAAGCGTCATCGAGTAGTTCCCCGCCTGGAAGACGAACGGCTAAGGTGGCGGGGCCGCTGAGGTCACGTAGCTGCAAAAAGAGAATCTGACCTTGGCGGGCATTCACAATATAGCGGCGAATTCGGCCAGGGCCAACACTATTAGACACCAGAATCCCGTCCCGTCCTTCTGGGAATTGCACCCGCTGTTCCTCAATTTCAACCTGAA
>JAKSDM010000776.1 GCA_022360135.1 Pseudanabaenales cyanobacterium
GACAGATTAAGCTGTTGGGCGATCTCTTTTAGCCAGGTAGTTCCATTCGTAAACTCCCAGACTTGCCATTCCACCTGATTAAGGCGCTGATTGGGTTTGCCTTCCGTTGTGCTAATCAAAGTTGAATCGGGGTAGGGGAGCTTTTTTTCTAGAGGCGTCCAGTTTCTGAGCGCCCGTAAGCTGGGTAAGGTTACTTGGGTTGCGGGAATACTTAAGCCTGTCATCTCCTCCAGGGGCAAGTGACAGGCGCTTTCGATCTGGAACCAAGCCTCTTCTAGCTCAAATAGGGCGCAAATCTGCCGCATCACTTGGAGGCGGAAGAGGAGTCTGAGATGCTCCGTACTCAATAATCCTTCAGACTTAAAGCGTAAGCCCAGCGGTCTATCGCTGGATGCGTAATGCCGAGCCAGACCAATGGCGCCTCGAACTGGCAATAACCCTCGTTTGGCGATCAGTGAGACTAGTCCCCTGTGGTCAAGGCGGCTAGCAGCTGCAATAATTTGTCCTTGATTAACCCAGATGTAATGCCTTTTAGTTCGGCCAGATTGGGAAGATAGGGCCTTGAAGGTAAGCAGGCCAGATTTATTCCCGCGCTCTAGAAAGTGGAGAATTTCAGGGAGTGAAAACTCAGATAAGCAGCCGGTAATCGTCATGGATCTGCCTCTTCATACAAGAAAATCATCAAGTTTTTGCGCCCCTCAGTACAATTACTTAAGTTTGCATTGTTTCCTTCATGAAAAATTTATAACTTAATACCTCCTAATACATCCGCTATTTTGCTGATAAACCGATTTTGCGGTCTTTCCTCTAAAGCGATCGCTTTATTGATTTGAAACAATAGATTATAGGAGCAGTAAGATGATCCGGCTAAGACTCTTAATCGGGTTACCGCCGCTAGCTGGGTGGATTCTTGATGGCGCTGCCGAAATGTAAAGCGTATGAAATATAACACGATTCTCTAGCTAATCGGATCTGCTTGAAAATGGCGGCCCCAACTGGCAGTATAAATTTTACGCAGAGCCTATGAACCACCCTAGATGTGGATCAACCAAAACCTGCAAGAATGGAAAGCGTCATGTCAAACACAAGCGGATCTGCTGCGAGTGCGATCGCTGCGCTTAACTCCCTGAGGACAGTTATTGGCTCAGCCTAGATGCAATCGCTACTATGCTCCTCAAATTCCTAATCCGCACTGCCAGAAAAGTTACAGACGACGTTTCCCTGCGAACCCTTCTGACTATTCTCTTTGTGTTCCAAATCATTGGCGCAGTGGGACTGGTGGGATACCTCTCGTTTAGGAATGGACAGCGAGCTGTCAACAATCTAGCCTATCAACTGCGGAGTGAACTGTCCGCCCGCATTGAGCGGGAACTGCAGGGGTATTTTGAGACTCCCCACGCCATCAATCGCCTCAATGCCACAGCCTTTGTTCAAGGCGTCTTGGATGTTGCCAATGCAACCACTGGAGAAACCCAGCTGTTTCAACAGATGAAAATTGCCCCAACCGTTGCGCTGATCTATTGTGGCGGAGCCAAGGGGGGGAGTTCTTTGGCGTTTTGCGCTCCCCTGAGGATGGCTCGCTGCAGTTGTCGTACGGCAATAAGTCTAATGACTACTTACGCGATTACTATGGTTTAGACGTGCGGGGAAACCGCACCTACCGATTGTATCAAGCCTCGAAACGCTATGATTCTCGCCTCCGCCCCTGGTACAGCGCTGCTTTAGCTGCTGGCGGACCTGCCTGGACCGATGTCTACATCGCCTTTACGACAAGACTGCCCAATGTAACGGCTAGCTTGCCCGTCTATGACAAAACGGGCAACCAACTCTTGGGGGTATGTGCAACCGATGTTGTCTTGCCAGAAGAATTCAGGGAATTCCTGAAGAATCTGGAGATTGGTCAGTCTGGCCAGGCGTTTGTGGTAGATCGCTCTGGTCAACTGATTTCCAGTTCAACTGATGAACCGTTGATGATCGTTCAGGGGGAAGAGGTTGAATTTCGGCGAGCCATTGACAGTCGCGATTCTCTGGTGCGGGGGACAGCCCAGCATTTGATCGACTACTTTGGCCAATTTAGTCAGATTAAGCGATCGCGACAGCTCAATTTCAAACTTGAGGGTAAACGGCAATTCTTGCAAGTACTGCCGTTTAGTGATGGATTTGGTTTGGACTGGTTGATTGTTGTCGTTGTTCCAGAAGACGATTTCATGGCCCAAATCAATGCCAATACCCTCGCTGCTTTCTGGCTTTGTCTAGGGGCCTTAGGGCTGGCGACTGGCTTGGGGATTTTTACCTCTCGCTCGATTGCCCGTCCCATCCTCCGTTTAAGCAAAGCGAGTCAGGCTATCTCTGGGGGGGAATTAGATCAAACAGTGGAGATCAAAGGGGTAACCGAATTAGAAGTTTTAGCTCGCTCCTTTAACACGATGGCAGAGCGATTGAAAACCTCCTTTACCGCCTTGGAAAAAACAAACGTAGAACTGGAAATCCGAGTTGAAGAACGCACCACTGCCCTCAAGCAAGCTAAGGAGGAGTCGGATGCCGCCAATCGGGCCAAGAGTGGGTTTCTGGCGACCATGAGCCATGAAATCCGCACCCCAATGAACGCCGTGATTGGCATGACGACGCTCCTGCTCGATACCGAACTGACCCCCCAACAGCGTGAGTTTGGCGAAATCATTCGCCACGGTGGCGAGAGTCTACTTACCTTAATTAACGACATCCTGGACTTTTCCAAAATTGAGTCTTTCCAGATGGATTTAGAAGAGCGCCCCCTCAATCTACGCGTCTGTATTGAGGAGTCACTAGAACTCCTGGCTCCTAAGGCGGCTGAGAAGGGTATCGAGCTGGCCTATCTAATCGAGCCATCCACGCCGGAAAATATCAGCAGTGATATCACCCGACTGCGCCAAATCCTAATAAACCTAATCAGTAATGGCGTCAAGTTTACTCATACTGGCGAAGTGGTCGTTTCCGTCACGGCTCAACCCCTCGTTTCCGCACCCTTGCCGACTAACGCCGACCCAGCCGCTGTCTACAAACTAGAATTTGCGGTCAGAGATACGGGCATCGGTATTCCTCAGGACCGGCTAGATAGTTTGTTCCAGCCCTTTAGCCAGGTGGACGCCTCGATTACGCGTAAGTATGGCGGAACTGGTTTAGGGCTAGTCATCAGCCGACGACTCACCGAAATGATGGGGGGGCGAATGTGGGTAGAAAGTCAAATTGGCCAGGGAACGACTTTTTATTTTACGGTGGTGGCGCCAGTTGTTGCTTCTCCCACCTTAAAGATACTCTCGGATGCTCAGCGAGTGTTGTTGAGCGATCGGCGCCTACTGCTTGTCGGGGATCAGGCTGCGCCTCAGCAAATGCTGCAGCAGCAGGCTCAGTCCCTTGGCATGCAGGTCCATAGGGCTCAGTCTGGGGCGGAAGTTCTGGCTTGGCTTCAGCGAGGAGACCCATTTGACATTATCATTCTGGATCTGGAGACGCCAGAGATAGATCCACTCACTCTGGCCGCCCAAATTCGCCAGCAGCCTAACGGCCAGACATTACCTCTAGTGATGCTGACGGCTATGGGTCAGAGAGCGGCTAATCATCACACGCAAGTGCTCAATTTTAGCGCTTATTTGAGCAAACCGATCAAACAGTCTCAGCTTTACAACACGTTGGTCAGCATTCTGGAACATCAGACCATTCCTAGCAATGGTTTACTCCAAGATTCATCTCAGTTCAATTCTGAGCTGGCCAAGCAACTGCCCCTTAAGATTCTGTTGGCTGAGGATAATGTGGTGAATCAAAAAGTGGCTGTCAGAATTTTGCAACGGCTGGGCTACCGAGCCGATGTGGCGGCCAATGGGTTAGAGGTATTAGATGCTTTGCGCCGTCAAGCCTATGATGTGTTGCTGATGGATGTGCAGATGCCAGAGATGGATGGGATCACCGCCACTCGCCTGATCTGTCAAGAATGGCCGCCTTCTGAGCGGCCCCGGATTATCGCCATGACGGCGAATGTGATGCAGGGCGACCTTGAGCAATGTTTGGCGGTCGGGATGGATGCTTACATCAGTAAGCCCATCCGGTTAGAGGTGTTAGTTGATGCATTAAGACAATGCCGCCATGATCAAACTTAAGCTGAGCAGTTGTGATAACCCTTGCTAGCGCTAAATTAGCATAGGTTCGAAATGAACATTTGCAGCACTGTGTATACGCCTGTATCATTCAACAATTTAAACTGTTTTGAGGCGTTGAATAAGAATCATGACTGCTGAAATATACATCAAATCAATGCAAGTACTGCATCAGAGCTGCTAAAATCAGTATTTGTACGTATTGCGCCGCAATATTTTTGTTTGCAAAATGTATATAGAGCTCTAAGGGCTCCAACAAGCTGACCTATTACATTGGGTGCAGAGCCATCTCGTATATCCCTGTAAGCCTCTGTTGCTTTGGCTGCAGAGGCTTTCTTTATCGCCAAGACATCAGTTAGGTCGATTGTGGGGAAAGGTCTCTCTCTTGTAAGATGGTAAGGGAATAAAGTCCTAGGGTTCCTCAGAATTAGTAAAGTCTAGAAGTTTATCTAGCGATGGCGTTTAGAAGGCTATTCCAGGGATTAGAGCGCAAACTTCTCTATGGGCTTGTCACTAGTTTGGGGTTAGGACTTTTGGTGATCACACTCCAGGGTCAACCCGGGCTGAGGATTGCCGCTCACGCTACGCCTACCCGCTCTCCATCACTGATTGGTCAGGTTCAAACTATGAGTGTTCCCCCCCCTCTATCTGCTTATGAACTCGACGCCACATTGAGCGAACTTGAAGGTTGGACGATTCAAGCAGGGAAACTTCATCGCCAGTTCCAGTTCAGTTCTTTTGTCGAAGCGTTTGGCTTTATGTCTAGCTCGGCGTTGGTGGCTGAATCAATGGGACATCACCCAGAATGGTTCAATGTCTATAACCGGGTTACGGTTGATCTAACCACCCATGATGCGGGTGGGATTACCCTAATGGATGTGAAATTGGCCCGCAAGATGAACGAACTGGCTCAGTAAGGGGCTTAGGTGATCCCAACGACAGGTAGATGACGTTGCATGCAACGTCTCTATGAGCTAATTTTCGGGCTTATCCGAACGAGACTGGGCAAAGCCTTAATCGCTATCAGCTACCAGCCGTCAGCCATTAGTTTTTGGACCGACGGCTGATAGCTGATAGCCTAATGCTTAAAGACTGTTTATCCAATCAATCAACTGGGTTAGGAGTTTCAGATAACCAAGGACTGGCTATGGGCAATATAGACTTAGGGCCAAATCTTCTTCGTAGGCAAAAGGCGCCATCCCATGATCTTCTCTCCCTCTCAACACGTTATCAAATACAACATTACTCCTGACAGCAAAGGGGTATGTCTCAGAATCTGGGAGCCTGCGCCAATCACCGTAAAACGAGTGAAACCCTATCTATTTTCAGTAAATTACA
>JAKSDM010001261.1 GCA_022360135.1 Pseudanabaenales cyanobacterium
CCCGTCTCGAATCACCCGAGTCTGCCCACCGCCGCCGCCGGGTCGGCGCCAGTTATCAAGCCGGAAATGGGCTTTCCCGTCGAGTTCTTCCAACCCCTGAGAGATCTGATTCTGCAGCTCTTGCATATATTGTTTGGCTAGCTGACGGGAATTGGCGGGGGGAAGCGGGCTAACTGCAGTTGCAGAGAGTGATGCGGTTTCAGTTTTTAGGGCAATAGGGTTGGATTTGGGGTCTGATTGCACGGGACTTTCTAACTGGCTGCTCATAGTGAAAATCTTTTGAATTATCGGACGATGAGTGAGTGGACAGTGTGTAGGGGGTTAGGCCACGGTTCCCCGCAGGATTTCTGCATCAATCGGTTTGAGCAAAAAGATCCGCAGGAGTTGCCAAACGATGGCCAATATCAGGGGAAGCTTGCGGAAAAACTTAACCAGTTGGGGTTGGTTGTTGTTGTCGATCGCTTTAATCTTTAAGTTGTGATCAGAACATTGGTGCAAGCGCGGGAAAAACTCAGGATGCTCGACGTTTAAGACGACTGGGAACGCCCGTAGGGAAGTAGCGTTGGTTTTGCGGATCACCTCTGCGTCAAACTCGGTGGGATCAAGCCCCAGCATCTCGTAGAACCGACTGCGTTCGTGAACCGTCAGAGTGTGGGTGGCGAACACCGCTAGCAGGAAGAATCGGGACCAGAGGTTTGATTGCCAGGTGTTCCACAGTTTGGGTTGCGATCGGATCAACGCCTTAAAGATGTCCCCGTGGCGATTTTCATCCTGACACCAGTTCTCGAACATCTGAAAAATGGGATAGAAGTGATGTTCTGGATGTTTTTCTAGATGGCGGTAAATCAAGATGTAACGCCAATAGCCGATTTTTTCCGACAGGTAGACCGAGTAGAGGACCCATTCGATCGGGAAGAAGGTGTAGGTTCGCTTTTTGGTTAGTTTTGCTAAATCTAGAGAAATATTGAAATCGGCCATTGCTTTGTTAAGAAAGCCTGCATGACGGGCTTCATCCCGCGCCATGAGGTGAAAAATTTCGGCTAACAGAGGATTGCGTCCTTTGAGCTTACGAGATAATTCTTTGAAAAGAAGAAACCCAGAAAATTCTGAAACACAGGATCGCTCCAAATAGTCGATAAAAGCTTGGCGGTCTTCTCCTTTAATATGTTCCCAAGTTTGGTTAAAGGCTTCATTGCGAACAAAATGGTGACGATTGTAATCAGTTTTCATTTCCGCCAGTACAGCCTGGAGTTCCACCTCCTGGGCTGAAAGGTCCAGATTAGCCGTCTTGTCAAAATCTGTCGTATAAAATCGGGGTGTGAGAATGCTTTCCTGAACCGTTGTTTTTTGGGCGCTAGCTTCCAAGTCCACTGGCGCTGTCAGCGTATTAACCATCACAATCTCCAAATCACTGAAAAGTTGGCGAAAAAGCCGTCAGATTCCCTTCCAAAGTTATCTTCCTCATCTTTTCTAAAGCTTTGAGTCCGGCGTTTTGGGTTATTGGCCGTAATTCAGACTAAAATTATCAAGTTAGGCTGTTTCTCCAGAGCAAAACGAAGGTCGACAGAACCATTTGAAGCTTCAATAACTGATAGGTTTTGGGCTTCAACAAGAATTCTCAATAAGAAGGTGAAGATCGCTATTATCTTTAAGCAACAGAACCTTTACCATTGACTTTTATTTCTTGTTTTGAAATCTAGAGCTATTTCAGTCTAATTCGCCTTATTTTATGCCTTCGCGAGGACACGTTTTTCGGATTTTATAGATTCTATCTATCGATGCCTAAAAACACATAAACTCGTCACCCAAATCTAGTCCTGTTTTGGAATTGTCGCCATTGATTTCATTTTCATTTCAGGATTCATAGTTTAAAGCATGACTGCAATTGATACAGTCTCAAACAATCAAGCGTCGAATGA
>JAKSDM010000106.1 GCA_022360135.1 Pseudanabaenales cyanobacterium
GGGGGACTTTGAACTCTGATCCCCCCCAGAATTGATACTACTGGCGAATTATTTCGTAATATCGTCAGAACATCTGAAGGTCCCCTAAATCCCCCAACTTTGATGCTGCTGGCGAATTTAACACTTGGAAATATTGACACCGAAGTGGGGGTTTTTTAGGCCCCCCAGCCCCCAATTCTGGGGGAGCATATCCTCAAAGTCCCCCAGAATTGGGGGATTTAGGGGGCCTTCGGCCATTCTCACGATGTTACGAAATAATTCGCCAGTAGTATCAATTCTGGGGGGGATCAGAGTTCAAAGTCCCCCAGAATTGGGGGATTTAGGGGGCTGAAATGACTCTGGCTCCGACTTGTGTATACACGGTAGCTCTATAGAGGGGCTTGTCGGGATTAGCAGCGCCAGTCTTGATAGCGCTCGCCAGTTAGCTGAGGACTTTCTGGCAATGTCATTCCCACTTTTGTGGGAATCCAGGGAGGCAGTGAGATGTCTCAACTAGAGTGGCGCTGGCCATCTCTTTGATCGATTCCTCCTGCATCACCCAAAAACTGCTGTGGCAAAGGCTCCACCTCATGATCTTGTAAGGCCAAAATTATTTCTGTTTCTTCGACTTGCACTAACCAATATCCAGTCTGTAAGCCGTTAGACTCCTCTTCTTGAGCAATCACGGCTCCGATTCGACCGACTCCGTATTTTGGATAAAGAATATTGACTCTTTCGCCGACTTGAATACAATTTGAACTAAACAATTGGCTAACCATAGATCTCCAGACCCCCTATCCGCTCTGCGAATATATCCTGACGGGTGGGCCTGACTAACAGTTCCGCCTTAATCTGCCCTAGATCGCCTAGTTGCAGCTAGCGGTTGAAAGCGGGACAATCGGGATGAGATCGCAGTCAGCTAAGATTTGACATGGCAAAAATCATTGTAATTACAGGGGTGAGCCGGGGTCTGGGGCGAGCCATGACCGAGGGATTCATCCAGCTAGGACACACGGTGCTCGGTTGCGCTCGCTCAATGGCGACCGTCGAGAACCTTAACCAGACATATGGCTCACCCCACAATTTCACCGCCCTGAGTGTGGTTGATGAAGCTCAAGTGAAAACTTGGGCTAAGCGCCTCCTGGCCGAGTATGGTTCGCCAGATTTGCTGATTAACAATGCCGGGATTGTCAATCAATTGGCCCCCCTGTGGCAGATCCCTAGCGAGGACTTTTCTGAATTAATTGATATCAATATCAAGGGGGTGGCGAATGTGCTGCGCCATTTTCTGCCGATGATGATCTCGAAAGGTAGCGGCGTTATTGTTAACCTGAGTTCCGGTTGGGGACGCTCCACCTCTCCCCAAGTCTCATCCTACTGCGCTTCCAAATGGGCCATTGAGGGCATGACGCGATCGCTGGCCCAAGAATTACCCAAGGGGATGGCGGCCATCCCCCTCAACCCTGGCATCATTCACACCGATATGCTGGAAATCTGCTACGGCGAAGACGCCGCTTCCTATACGCCGATCAAAGCCTGGGCGGCCAAAGCAATTCCTTTTTTGCTGCAGTTGAGTCCAGCCGATAACGGGATGCCGCTGACCGTTCCTATTTGAGAGTGGTTGGTGGACCCGGATGAGCGAGTGGTGTGGGTTTACTCAGTGCGATCTCCGGCCCAATGAGTTAGCCGGAGAGACGCTGTCGCCCTGCCTTAATGGTATCCATATGTAGCTCACTGTAGCCCAACTGTTTGGCTGGTTGAAAGTGGGTGCATAGTATTGGGTCATAGTTACGGAGAGGGGGGTTCAGAAACGAAAGGGACCTGATAAGATAAGATGCCTTACCTGAATCTGGCTCATTTTTCTCAATCCTGAGGCTAAAATTTCCAAACTTAAACGTGAGTACAGTGAAACCACCTAGAACAATAACCACGATGAATGTCAAAGTCATTGTATTCCAGGAGTTCGTATTCTTATCACCAACACTTTGATTAACTGTACCACCCTGAGCTGCCAAACCCTGTTGTTTCACACTAGGCTCGTTTGATGGAGATCGCGTATTCGACATGCCATTCATCCTCAAAGATACAAAAGATTGAATTTGCTTTTTGGGCTTTCTTCTATTGATATTTTTAAGGCATATAAATCCGAACACAAACACTATCACTGGTATAAATCCAACAGGCTGTTCGGGTATAGATGTGCTGTCAAGTATTTCTGGCTGCGTGATGGGTATGCCTAAAACTCCAGGTGTATCCCTTTTTCTTGAGGGCGTATCGTTAGACTTGCGATGCGGATTAGATAATTTTCCATTGCTTTTTTGAGTAGATATTCGCCCTTTTGGATCGTTGGCTTGAGCTATCTTAGAAGAAAATTCCAAAGACTCATTCAGAGAGTGCAGCACCATAGTCAAGTCTGGTTTATCAGACAGATCACTTATCGCAACCATCAGAGATGCACTGTCTGCATCCCTGATGATTTGGACGAAAAGATCATCCAACTCACTTCGGTTCAAATGAAGTGTGGGTTCAAGTAGAAAATTCTCTCTGAGTCTCCCCGAAAATAATAGGACTTCCAGCCCTATTTCACTTTCCCTGACCCCCAAAAGGTCAGAATTGATGTTCAGTTTGCTAGACTCGCTCGTCTCAAGACCAAGCTTTGCCAACCACCATAATTTAGCCAGAAAAGCGATTAGTCCAGCTACGACTATTAACCCTTGTAATCCTTGTGAGTCTATTTTTGCATTGATTTGAATGTTAGAAAACAGGTTGATATTGATAATAGTCCGAGGGCCAATCTTCTGAGCTATGTTACTGCCTTTACTGGCTTGAGCATCCTGCACTATATCATTGGCGTTACAGCTTTCACTATGCATAGCAGGGAGATCATTGTGAGTCTGATTCAGCTCATTGCCAGAATGCTTAAAATCCTGATCTCCAGGGTTTACCATGCTACATCTCCTCAACCTTAAGGGAGTATGCTCGTCACATAGTCTTTGTGAGCATATATTAATGAGCGTGGCTAGCGCGCTTCATGAAATTCCGTCGAAATTGATAACAAGCGTCCATCCAAGATGTGTTTGTCA
>JAKSDM010001340.1 GCA_022360135.1 Pseudanabaenales cyanobacterium
CAATGCTGGCTTTGAAGCGGATAACCTTCCCTACAATAGTAATCACACAGTCGGCCACATTTCAGGTTGGGACGTCAATAGCCCCAGAGCAGGGGCCTGGAACGTACATCCGTATTCTTATTCGGGAGAAGCGCCAGAGGGCAATGCGGTCGCCTATATCGATAATGGCGGAACCATCTCCCAAACCCTAGCTGAGACCTTTGAAGCCGGAAACTCATATGAATTGAGCTTTGCGGTCGGAGATGAGCGATGGGCTGGCGATAGCAGTGGCTGGGAAGCTCGACTGTATGCTGGCGGCGCCCTGCTGGGTTCGGTTTCCAATGCCGACTTCGACCCAGGTGACGACACCTTTGTAACTGCGAAGCTACAATTGGATGCCGATGCGCT
Source organism: Pseudanabaenales cyanobacterium (assembly GCA_022360135.1). Classification (GTDB taxonomy): domain Bacteria; phylum Cyanobacteriota; class Cyanobacteriia; order Phormidesmidales; family Phormidesmidaceae; genus JAKSDM01. Next base: position 388 of record JAKSDM010001340.1, read on the forward strand.
CCAGGCTTACTCATCGGCTTACGGTGAGCAGTTGAAGATTGAATTCTACGACAATGGCTTAGCGGCAAATGTTCACTTCGATCATGTCAAACTTACCAAAGCCTTCTACTCTAACGATTCTACTGGAATGACTCAGACAGTCATTCTTGCCCCTGGTGAACATAACCCCACATTGGACGCGGGACTTGTGAAATCGGCGGGATCACTCTCTGGTACAGTCTTCCACGACAACGACTGCAATGGTCTTGAGACCTCCGAGACGGTGATTGCCCATGAAGATTACACCAACGGCGCTGATGCGGGTTGGTGGGATCGTTGGGTGATGCAACGGCATAACGGCGATAAGTATCTCGGCGGTTTCGGCAACACATACCGGACAACCGACGACACCGCCAAGACTTTTAACGTACCGGCGGGGACTGAGAAATTGAAGGTCGAGTTTGATTTCTTGGAGGTCGACAGTTGGGGCGGGGGGCACTTTTACGCCTTTGTCGATGGCAAACGGATTGATTTGGGGCGGTTCTTCGTCGATAGCCACTACGGCAACCGTGCAGAAGGGCAATCCGGTCAATCGGGCAATGTTGCCTGGACCGTCTCGAATGGTTACACTACTCAAAATTTTGTGGGGACAGGCTGGTCCGACGAGGTTCATAAAGTCACCCTCCATATCGATAACCCTGGAACACAGGTGCGCCTTGGCTTCGGTTCGTCGCTGAATCAAAATAAGCATGACGAGAGCTGGGGCATTGACAACCTGAAGATTTCGGCGATCAACAACAAGTCTCAGGGTAAAGCTGGTGTTAAGGTCACACTGCTGGACGCCCATGGCAATGAGGTGCTAGACGCCAACGGAAACGCCATCACCACGACCACCAATGCAGATGGCGATTACCACTTTAACAATCTGGCCGTAGGCGATTATCGAGTCAAGGTGGATGCGCCCTATGGTAAGGGCTTTACTGAACAGAATGTGGGAACCGATGATACCATTGACTCGGATGTAGACGCAAACGGCGTCTCAGACGTGTTCACTGTTTTCGCCAACCAGGATACGGGGAACGTGGATGCCGGACTCAAAGATTTGAAGGCGAGCATTGGCGATCGCGTCTGGTACGACAACAACCGTAATGGCATCCAGGATGCTGGGGAAGAGGGTGTCGCCAATGTTGAAGTCCAGCTGCGCACGCCGGATCTGCAGCTAATCGATACTGTTCGCACGGATGCTAACGGTTATTACACCTTCGATAATCTCACTCCAGGTGACTATCGTATTGCCATTAACGAAGCCACACTTCCCAATGACTTTGCCTTCACCGTCGCCAATCAAGGAACAAATGATGGCGTTGATTCTGATGTTATCAACAGCGGGGGGTGGATGGATGTCACGACCCTAAGCGCGGGAGAACATGACCGTTCTTGGGATGCAGGATTGGTCAAAAAAGCTTTTTGTGCAAAGTTGGTCGGCACTGAGAACATTCATGAGGGTAACAAAGGTAACTACTTTGTTGAGCTAGACCATGCGAGCGATGTTGACCGTTATTTCACGGTTCAAGTAAACCATGGCTCTGCTAAGATGACCACCGACTATCGCGCCAGTCATCAAGACATCATGTGGGGAGGCTATTACGATACTCGTGATCGTTGGGGCCGGGTGATTAAAAAGGCCTATGGTTATATTGCTCAAGGTCGTGCTGGCTATACTGGCGATGACCGCAAAGCGGTTGGCCCTGGTGATGCCAGCTGGGACTACACTGTCTATGACCAGAATGGTCAGAAAGACGATAACGGCATTATTCAGGTTAAAGTAGCAGCCGGTCAAACTAAGTCTGAAGCATTCCATGTACAAACTTGGAAAGAGCGGGTCACCGTTGATCGCGATTCTCCCAATAACTATGGCTACTACGAAGGCACAGAAAACTTCTCCGTTAACTTGG
>JAKSDM010001350.1 GCA_022360135.1 Pseudanabaenales cyanobacterium
GGCTGTTGACATCGCTTGGATTTGACGTCCGTGAAGCCAAAAATGGGCAAGAGGGTATTGCTTTGTGGGAAAGCTGGAACCCCCATTTGATTTTTATGGATATGCGCATGCCTGTGATCAATGGCTACGAAGCGACCCAACACATTAAAGCAACTGCCAAAGGGCAAGCAACCGTCATTATTGCCGTTACGAGCAGTGCATTTGAGGTGGATCGCTCAGAAATTTTGTCGATTGGCTGTGATGACTTCGTGCGTAAACCATTCCAGAAAGAAGTCCTGTTTGCAAAACTCGCTGAACATTTGGGCGTCCGCTACCTGTATGAAAACAGTAAGCCCTCCGCTGCTTTAGAGGCGCGATCGACTACTATCGGCGACCAGCCCCCAAAACAGACTGACCGCTATTCGTCAACTACTGAAAGCTTGCAAGAAATGCCTCAGGCATGGATTTCGCAACTGCATCAGTCTGCCAGTAGTTGTAGTGATCAGCAAGTATTGCAACTGATTAGTCAACTGCCAGAGACTCACACCAGCCTGGCGAAAGTTCTTCATGATCTAGCCTATAACTTTCAGTTTGCCGAAATTGTCAAACTAACAGACTTAGCGAAGCAATCCTAAATACCCACAAATTCTTAAGTCTATCGGTGGAACTCTAAAGGCCGATCCTTTGGCGATCCATGATTTATTACAAATTCCTCAATCATAGGGGCTTTGTAGAATCACGGGTATGTCTGCTGATGAGTGATGCAATACCGTTCGGCCAACAATTTTTAGCAGTCTCAACAATTCGTAGAGATGTTGCCTGCAACGTCTCTACAAGCAAATTATCAGGCTTATCCAAACGGTATTGATGAGTGATGTCTGAACCGACTGATATTTTTGGATGTACATGACCCCAAGGTTAAGTCTGAATATAATGGTCAAGCGAATTTTAGTGGTTGACAACGAACCCTATATCCAAGAAGTGGCTCAAATTTGTTTGGAGACCATTGCTGGCTGGCAAGTGATCACAGCTGGTTCAGGTAGTGAGGGATTAACCAAAGCGGCGAGTGAAAACCCCGACGCCATCCTCCTGGATGTGATGATGCCGGATATGGATGGCCTAACCACCTTCCAGAAACTGCAGGCTAATTCTGCAACTCAAACCATTCCAGTCATTTTGCTAACAGCTAAAGTGCAAGCCTCGGATCGCCGACGATATGAAGACCTAGGCATTACAGCCACAATTCCCAAACCCTTCGATCCGCTGCAATTAGCCAATCAGATGGCTGAAATCCTAGGCTGGAACTTATGACTGA
>JAKSDM010001465.1 GCA_022360135.1 Pseudanabaenales cyanobacterium
CTAACCTATGACCTCTCTCTCTGGTCGAATTGAGCAAACCGATCCGCCTCAACCGGCGTGGGAAAGTTTACCCACGATGTACGATTTGCCTAGCGACAATCCTGAGGAGCCTGGTTTGCCCGACGAATTTCACTACCTGCAACCACAATTGCTAAGTGAAAGTTTCCGCCTGACGGACTACACCCGCGATCAGATTTTTACCGCAGGCGACCTTAACCTTTATTACGACGTGCGTCATCCCCTGTGGTACAAGCGCCCAGATTGGTTTGCAGTCTTGGGCGTCCCACGTCTGTATCAAGGACAGGATATGCGGTTGAGTTATGTAATTTGGCAAGAGGGGGTGTGTCCGTCGGTAATCGTTGAATTGATTTCACCGGGAACCGAAAATGAGGACTTAGGAAAATCTACAAAAGAGCCTGAAAGTCCACCGACTGAGTGGGAAGTTTACGAGCAGATCTTGCGGGTTCCTTACTATATTGTGCTCAATCGCTATACTGACGAATTACGCGCGTTTACCTTAGTCTCTGGTGAATATGAAGAATGTACGCTTTCAGAGTCCCGGATTTGGATGCCCACCCTGAAAATAGGGATAGGACTCTGGCAGGGCGACTATCGCGATATTACCCGCCAGTGGCTGCGCTGGTATGACGCTGAGGGGAATTGGATTCTGACCCAGGCGGAACGGTTAGCGGCAAGGTTGCGATCGCTGGGAATTGATCCGAATGAAGTTTAACGCCTGGTCTCGTTCCTGTTCTCGTACGAGAGAATTATGACCGGATCCATTAGCCCGAGATTTTCTGGTTTCAAGAGAATGCGTCACACGCCCAAATAGCATGAGACGCAACCTGCCTTTCTTTTTACTCAGTGGGTTTGAGGCTAGTGGTTAAAGCGGCGACATGATAGATGTCATGCTCTGGCTATGACATTTATTCGATGTGGATCTGTTCCTCAGCTCGCTATCATACGACTGTCAAGATTAAGGTTATTTAGGTCTACTAATCTTGACAAGAGCCTCGTTTTCGTGGCGCACGACAACTGGGTTGTCCTGAATAAAACACACAATTTTGTGTTGCCCCTATGAGAGTTCCACTTTCTCTGCTCAAGGTCATTGCTTTTGCCACAGTTGTAATGACAATCACGTCAGTAACTGAGGGCATGTCA
>JAKSDM010000005.1 GCA_022360135.1 Pseudanabaenales cyanobacterium
AGAAATCAAAACCCTGGTGATTGGTATTCAGACGGAAACGAATGAAGTGGTAGAGGCGATGGAATCTGGAACTGAGCAGGTGGTGATAGGCACCAAACTGGTGGATGAAACTCGACAGAGTCTGAACCAGATTACGGTAGCCAGCGCTAAGATTACCGACTTAGTTGAGACGATCTCTCAGGCCACGGCGGCGCAGTCCGCTACTTCTGACATGGTGACTCAAACCATGACCGATGTGGCGGCGCTGGCCAATAAGACTTCCACTGAAGCTAATCAAGTCTCGTCTTCTTTCAAGCAGTTGCGAGAAATGGCTCAAACCCTGCAAGCGGGTGTAAGTGAGTTCAAAGTGAGCTGAAACAACATACTATGGCGATCGATCCTGACATCCGTGACCAAGCCTATCAGTTCTTTGTTCAAGAAGCCCCTGAACTGCTGCAGGTGCTTGAAACAGGATTACTGACACTGAGTCAAGAGCATAGTGTAGCTAAAGTCCACGATTTGATGCGGGCCGCTCATTCCATTAAAGGGGGCGCTGCGAGTGTCGGTCTAGAAACAATCGCGACTCTAGCTCATCGCCTGGAGAATATTTTCAAAGCACTCTATAGCGAGTCATTAGAAATTGATACGAGCTTCGAGAACCAGCTGCTACAGGCCTATGATTGTCTTCGTCTGCCCTTAACGGAGCAGATAATCCTGGGGTACTTTGATGAGGAGCAAGCCTTAGCCGTTGCTGACCCAATATTTGCCCAGATTGAGGAACAATTTGGCGAGGCCATTACCCAAGTAGATAGCTATATGCCTAACTCAGTAGAGTTGGGCGTCGACATGGTCTCATCCATCATGCAAGTGGATGTGGCCGAGGGACTGAAGCGTCTTGCCGCCGTGTTGGCTCATCCCCAAGACTATGAGGTGAAGGCTGAATTACAGACCCAAGTAGAGGTGTTTGCAGGGTTCGCCGAGTTCCTCAACCTGCCAGGATTTGGAGCGACTGCAGCAACCGTTCAACAGGCTCTGGTCAGGCGTCCAGATCGAGTGTTAGAAATCACTCAACTGGCATTAGCTGATTTTGAGCGCGATAGACAAGCCATTCTGTCAGGAATTCCTGCCCAAGCGACAGGCCCTTCGATCGCTTTAATGGAATTGGCCGAATCCTCAATGGCTGACTTCTCCGATTTGATGGATGTTCCCACCGCAAATTCGATCGATATCGCTAATCCGGAATCGGTCGTCGAGGCGGGGCAAATGCTGGGAAATACTAACCCTGACTCCCTGGCCCTAGAGGATGTCTTTGGAGCCGCAGTCACCATAACGGAGAGGGATCTCGATGATTGTGACGTCGCAGCGGAATTCCCCGATGATGATGATATCGAGATGACTTGGCGGACCCCAGCGCCAGATCATCAGATGTCAGCGAACTTCCCCGATGATGTCGAGATGGAGTTGGATGACGCCGACGCCAATACAGTGTTCGCAGAGAATATCAGGATGGCTTCAGACGCTATCGTTGAGGAAGAGATGGCCAACATCGCAGCGATCACGCCTGAGGCTGAAAATAATGACTCAGACTTCACCACCACCATAGACCTGGATTTAGAGAGCGCCCCAAGCACCCTAGCGGAAGCGGTTAAATCCATTGCACAGAGCTTTGACAAGCTACCGCCAGTGCAAAATCTTTCAGCCCAATCTCAGAGCGATCCTGATGACGCTACCGCTGAAACGCTTCCCGTTAATACTCAAGCAATCCGCTTGGCCTCCTCAGAACAGAGGCAAAGTGGAACACTTCAGGTGAGTCAGTTGACCCGGTTAACCCAGTCAACTCAGGACCCACTCAGCCAGGAGCCTATTACCATTCCCCAGGGTAAGGAACCGCCGATACCGTCAAATCTGACGGTTCGGGTAGATGCTGAACGACTTGAGCAAATTAATAATCTAGTGGGTGAACTGGCGATCAACCGTAGCGGACTTTCGCTGCAGAATGAGCAGCTTCAGGGCTCACTCAAAGCTCTGCTGAGTCGATTTGCTCGATTTCATAACCGGGTGAATAATTTGCGCAAGTTATCAGACCAGATGCTTGTGGCTCCAGAGCGGCCCCGCTATGATAGCCGGATTTCAGCCGAAACTCAGAATGGGTTAGGGATGACAAAGGCAGCGGAATTCGCCTCGGATCCCCAGTCTTACGGGACTGACTCCGCTGCGGCTGAGTTTGATCCATTGGAAATGGACAGCTACAGTGCGCTGGACACCCAACTGCAGGAAATTCTCGAAGACATGGTGCAGCTAGAAGAATCCGTTGACGACATTACCCTATTTGCTAGGCAATCGGATGAACGGCTGGAACAACAACAACATATGTTGACTCAGCTGCAGGATGACCTGATCTGGTCTCGCATGTTACCGCTGGGTGAAGTCCTGAATCGGTTTCCCCGGATATTACGCAATCTGTCTACCACCTATCACAAACCTGTCAGCTTGAAACTAGCCGGTACAGACGTACTGATTGATAAAGCCGTTTTGGAAAAGCTCTATACGCCATTGCTGCACTTACTCCGGAATGCTTTTGACCATGGCGTTGAATCTCCAGACATTAGGCGCCGACAGGGTAAACCCGAACAAGGCCAAATTGAAATTCGGGCGTATCATCGGGGAAATCAAACTATTATTGAAGTCAGGGATGATGGTCAGGGCCTGAATTTAGATCGGATTCGCCATCGGGCGCTGGAGTTGGGATGGCTATCGGCGGAAAGACTGGCTCTGACGCCCCCTAATCACCTGTTGGAATTAATTTTCGAACCTGGATTTTCAACTGCGCATCAGGTTAGCAAATTGTCTGGACGCGGTATCGGTTTGGATGTGGTGCGGTCTCAGTTGCGATCCATCAAGGGAACCGTGATGGTGACTTCCACCCCGGGTAAAGGGGCGACGTTTACCTTGGCTGTACCGCTAACGTTGACTATCTTCAAACTGATTATTGTCTCAGTAGGTACGGCCGCCATCGCTATTCCCGCCGATGACATTGAAGAAATCTTGACGCCACAAGCTAATCAAACCCAAATGTTGGGAGCCCAGCAGTTTTTGAACTGGCGTGAGCAAATTGTCTCGATTTATCAACTCTCTGACCTTTTAGAGTATGCCTGCCCATTA
>JAKSDM010000683.1 GCA_022360135.1 Pseudanabaenales cyanobacterium
AGTCGATTCCAAATAGACGTTGAGTTTCTTGAGGATTCTGATCAATATAATCTGATATAAAGCTCATGTTGGTAGAACACACAAAAGGTATTTTTCATCTCCACCTTATAACAGAATTTCTATTTTGGAGATGTCTATTGACTGACAAAACTTTTTTGTGGATGCCTAAAAAGCCCTCACCCTAACCTGAGAGGAGAGGGAAAAAGAGAGTGGATGGCTCCCCTCGCCCTCTGGGAGAGGGGTTGGGGGTGAGGGCTCTAGACTTTTTCAGTCAACCAGCTTCAAACCTCAGATCCTTTATTAGAGAGACACTTCTCCCCCTTATTTTCTTTCCTACGCAGATTTAAATATCTCTTGCAACACATCGACTCGCTGTAGAAAGTGTCTTGATCGATTTATTGCCTTAAAAGGGGAGCAAAAAATCGCTCCCACATCAAATTTCAGATACCTTAATACGATACGACTATAAGCAGTCGTGCAACTCTAATAAATTACGCCAGTTGAAAGGGTCGCCTCTGTTTTGGATTAACTCAGTTTTTCGAGTTACCTCAACCAACCTAGAAGCTTACCAAGGCATAATTTCCCCCTAACATTATGTCCTGAAGTTATGAAATATAGCAATCAGTAGATGGGGGCTGAAATCCGCAGCTATATAGCAATCCTAGATGATTTGTAAAGACAAAAGACTTTTTAGAGTCTTGCAAGCCGTATTTGATAATACTCCCCATTCCATAAAATTTACGATTGATTTAGGACTACTGTAGTAGGGAATACCATTTGTTTATAAAACGTTGCACCCAGTCAGTTTAACAAACAACTAAAAAGGGATAAGAATTCAAGCCTCAACAAATTCCAAAGAGTTCGATAGTCCCTACAAAATAGTGGAGGTAGTAAGTTCATGGGCATTTTCGAGAATTGGAGCGACACCATTCCAATGGTGTTCAAGAATAGCCCCTGGGGTGATTTCATCCAAATGACCACTTCATACTCAAAGTTTGAGGGGTATAGTAGGTCATAGTCGCACGGGCCAAATTAATTCCGAGGACGCGCGTTCAGACCGAAATCACGTTCAACGCTTTGGTACCAGGTGTCATCATCGACAGCCCCCCAGTCAACCCATTGTTCATCGGTCATGGAGGC
>JAKSDM010000126.1 GCA_022360135.1 Pseudanabaenales cyanobacterium
AGGGTTTGATTTCCTCAGTGGGGAAGCCGGGGCTGACTTACTCAGGGGAGGCGCTGGCAACGACACCCTGATTGGCGGCGACGAAGCGGATGAGCTGTTTGGCGAGGCGGGAGCGGACACCCTTAGGGGCGATACAGGAAACGATATCCTCGAAGGAGGACTGGGCAATGATTGGCTGGAAGGAGGGACTGGCGATGATCGTTTAGACGGTGGCGCTGGCAATGACAGTCTAAATGGGGGGCTCGGCGTCGAGATTCTCACAGGCGGCGACGGGGCGGATATTTTTAAGTTCAATCAGCGCCAGGATTCCACCTTAGATGACGGGTTTGATCGGATTAGCGATCTGGAGATTGGGGTTGATGTTATTGAGGGACCCAAGGCGTGGTCAGCGGCTGAGGTGGCTCAATTAGGCTCCGTCGCCAGCTTAGATAAAGCTGGCGTCGGAGCGATACTCACTGATACGGCGTTTACGGCGGGTGAAGCCGCGACGTTTACCTTTGGAACACGGACATTTCTGGCCTTTAATGATGACGCCGCTGGGTTCTCGTCCAGCCGTGACGGACTAATTGAAATTACCGGCTTTAAGGGGGATTTAGCCGAATTGGCGATCGCAAACAGCGATCTGGCGTTAAGCGCTCAGCCTCAAACCCCAGCCCCTACGCCAGTCAGTCCGTCGCCAACTGTAGACAATACCCAGACGCCGTCAGGCAGTCCTCAAGCCACCCCAGATAGCTCTAGACCAGGACCTGACAGGCGCATTTTTATCACCAGCAGCGATGACATTCCAGCGGCGATCGAGCAAGCCCAATTTGGCGATACCCTGGTGCTGAAAAATGGGATCTATCATGATTTGAGCATTCACCTCAACCAACCTGGCGTCGCATTTAGAGCTGAAACTGCAGGTAAAGTCACGCTTACTGGCGATTCAGATGTCCGCATCGAGGCAGACCACGTGACCGTTTCTGGCTTTAATTTTGACCAGATTACGGGTAAGATGCCGGTGGTTAGATTCGACGGCGCCCACTACAGTCGATTGACCCAAAATGCCTTCTACGATTGCGGCAACGAGGTCAAAGATCATATTGTCGAACTGAGGTCATCCTCGCGCCACAACCGGGTCGATCATAATCTGATGGAAGGGAACCGCTCAATTGGCATTGCCGTTCTGGGGACGCGCAAAATCAGTTCGTCCCGGGATGACATTGAGCAATTGGATGATTGGTATAATCGAATTGATCGCAACTATATCAAAGACATTCCCTATCCCGGGGGTGGAGTCAACGGTCGAGAAGGCATTCAACTTGGTCAGCTCAAAAATGGAGAAGACTCCAGAATTACAGGCCGCAGCATTGTCGAATATAACCTCCTGGAGAATGTTGATTACGACCCTGAAGTCATCTCCGTTAAGACCAATGAAAACATTGTCCGGTTCAACACTATTCGTGGCAGTGAAAACGGCGGATTAGTCGTTCGTTCCGGTGATAACAATGTGGTTGAAGGAAATTTCATCTTTGATGCTAAGGAGGGCATTCGGATTAATGGCGCCAATACTCAAGTCATCAATAATTACATTGAGGGGACAAAAAGAGGAATTCGCTTTCGCTATCAACCGACTAACGCCACAATCGCCAACAACACGATTGTCAATACAACCCAAGTAGGCGTCACAGCGGATGTAGACTCCGGTTTTCCCTGGAGCGCCAAGTTTTACAACAATATTGTGCAAAGCGATCAAGGGACCTTACTCGATAGCTCTCTCAGCTTGGGTGAAGTGGCTTGGGCCAACAATATTGTTCAGGCTGAAGGCTCCGCCCAGGTGGGGACATTGCCATCTACCGGGGTAACCCAGCGCGATCCTAAACTGCTCAAGTCTGATCAGATATATCGCCTTGATGCCAATAGTCCCGCCATCAATGCCGGTCTCTCTCTAAAGCGCGTGTCGCATGATATCGATGGCCAGCCCCGCCAGGATCCAGTTGATATTGGAGCGGATGAATTCTCTAAGCAGACTTCCAACAATGGCCCCTTGACCTCAGCTGATGTGGGCGCTTTCTGGACGCTGGGGGAAGACGGAAAAAACTTGTCTGCTCATACCCAAGACTTCCTGTACGGCGGCGACAACAATGATGTCCTGGATGCATCCAATGGCATGGGGCATAATCACCTGTACGGTGAGGCGGGTAATGATGAGATGATTGTCGGCAGTCACGACCGAGCCTATGGCGGCAAGGGAAATGACTTTCTAGAAGCGCAATTTGGCCTAGGCCATAACCATCTCCATGGTGGACATGGCAACGATGAAATTATTGTCGGCAGCCGCGACCGGGCCTATGGCGGCAAAGGAGATGACTTCCTGGATGGGCGATTGGGCGGCGGTGACAATCTGCTCCATGGCGGTGAGGGCAATGACGAATTTTACCTCCGTCGGGGCGATCGGGCGATCGGCGATGCGGGGCGCGATCGCTTCTTTGTTTATGCAGGCGGCGACAATACCCTGACCGGCGGTGCTGGCGCGGATGAGTTCTGGCTGGTGAATGGCCAATTGCCGGATTCTCCTAACCAAATTACTGATTTTGAGCTGGGCGTTGATATCTTAGGGATCAGCGGTATGGGCTTGCAGTTTAACGACCTGCGTTTGATCCAAACCAGCGAAGGCGCCACTATCGCCACTGACAATAGCCAACTGGCCACTTTACAGGGGATTCAGGCTAATCGACTGCATGCAGCCAACTTTACGTTCACATAGCCGACAAAAACCCCTCTAGTCTAGAAGGCTAGAGGGGAACTCTTTTAGTTCAAACATCTTACTGACCAACATGATGCAGATTCCTGAAAGTACCCTTAAGGGCAAATAAGCGCCGCCTAAAGTTTCTCCCAGAAATCTTAAGAGAGGCTTGGGGATTAGGATGAAGGGTAAAGGATAAAGACGTTTCACCCTTTACCCTTCCCAATTCCCTATACCTTTGCAGGTTCGGGCTTGGCCCATTCGGTATGGAAAACACCTTCCTTATCAAGCCGTAGGTAGGTGTGAGCGCCGAAGTAATCCCGCTGAGCTTGGGTCAGGTTCTGCGGTAAATTCTCGCGACGGTAGCTGTCAAAGTAGTCCAGCGATGCACTGAAGGCGGGAACCGGAACCCCCATTTGAGCCGCCACTGAAATCACCTCACGCCAAGCTGCCTGACGATCCAGAATAGTTTGGATAAACTCAGGCGCCAGGAGTAGATTAGGCAGAGCCGGATTTTCCTTGAAGGCTTGCTTGATTTTGTTCAAGAATCCCGCTCGGATAATGCAGCCTCCTTTCCAGATACGAGCGGTTTCACTCAGATTTAGATTATAGTTGTAAGTCTCAGAAGCCTTGCTCAGCAGCGCCATGCCTTGGGCATAGGAGCAAATCTTAGAGCAGTACAGGGCGTCCCGAATCTTGTTGACAAAGGCTTTTGTATCGCCTTCATACTTGCCTGAAGGGCCTGCCAACTGCTTAGCAGCCGCCACCCGTTCAGTTTTAATGGAGGACATGATACGGGCGTTGACTGCCGCTGTAATGGTGGGAATGCTGACGCCCAACTCCAGAGCGCTGATTACAGTCCAACGTCCGGTTCCCTTCTGGCCAGCAGCGTCCAAAATCAGATCCACTAAGGGCTTGCCGGTTTCCGGATCAATATTAGTAAAGATGTCTGCAGTAATCTCAATCAGGAAGGAATTGAGTTCATCAGTGGCGTTCCACTCAGCAAACACCTCATGTAGTTGCTTGTGGTTGAGTCCCAGAGTATTCTTCAGCAGATCATAAGCCTCAGCGATCAGTTGCATATCGCCATACTCAATGCCGTTGTGCACCATCTTGACATAGTGTCCGGCTCCACCAGGGCCAATGTAGGTGACACAGGGACCATCATCTACCTGAGCGGCAATTTGGGTCACAATTGGCTCAATCGATTCGTACGCAGCTTTAGTACCTCCCGGCATCATACTAGGACCATTGAGGGCGCCCTCTTCTCCCCCACTGACGCCAATGCCGAGAAAGCGCAAGCCAGTAGATTCCAGATCCTTTACTCGCCGCTCGGTGTCTTCAAACAGGGAGTTACCCCCGTCAATAATCATGTCTCCTTCTTGAAGCAGAGGCTTGAGCTGATCGATGACGGCATCGACCGGTTTACCCGCCTTAACCATCACTAAGATTCTGCGAGGCCGTTCCAAGGAAGCGACAAATTCCTCCAAGGAATAGGTTGCCTTGACATTTTTGCCCTTTGCCCGAGTAGCCATAAAGGTTTTGGTCTTCTCAGGGGAACGGTTATAAACTGAGATAGGGAAGCCATTGCGCTCGACATTCAGCGCCAGGTTTTCCCCCATCACCGCCAGACCAATAACACCAAAACTTTGTGCCATAAAACTTCCTACCTATGCTGGATTCTGCCTACATTTAATTGTTTGGAAACGGTCCGTATGTGTTCAGGGTAGACAAGGTTTTGGGTAGGGGCGATTACTCAAAGGTTTTCTTTAGGCTCCTTTGAGTCTCTTAGATTCTTTCTTCAGCAATCCTACACGACCCAAAGCTTTCTAGGCCGTTCAAAGCTGCTATCGCCAGCAATCAGGAAATTCCCTAAGTCAGAATACTCTTCAAGAGAGCAAAGCCCTACAGGTGTTATCCTCCAGTTCATTACCGAATACTGAATTCTAACGTCCTTCCCTACCGAACTTTTCCGGCTCGAATAACACGCCCTCAAAAACATTTATATCGTTGAATGTTCAATTGTTTGTCAGCGGATGGCTACAATTTATCTAGATGTGCTGATGGATAGGGACTCTATGGCATTCAGCGATTTTAAGCATATTGCCGAGGTTCAAAAGCAATATGGCATCAGATTTATTGAGCAAAGCTTTATCAAAGCTCAAGATTTAGCCCCGCCTGCGGCATTCTTACGCGACTATGAATTTTATCGAGACACCGTGGATATTTTTAGTTCTGAAGCGTCTCGCAGTGAAATTATTATTTCGCCGTTGTTGCGAGAAGTTTATAAGAATCACTATCAGCACTATTCATTTTGGATTCAGAAACCCCTCACGTTCGACACTGTGCTGTCAGGAACGCCTGATTATATCTTTTCGCAACGCTCTCCACTGGGCAAAACCGTCTTAGAAAAGCCGATCGCCATTTTAGTCGAGGCTAAGAAAAACGATTTTGAGCAGGGCTGGGGTCAGTGTTTGGCTGAACTGGTGGCGGCGCAGAAAATTAACCAAGATTTGAAGAGTCCAGTCTATGGCATTGTGACAGATGGCAATTTATGGCAGTTCGGTAAGCTGGAAGCAGCTGTTTTTACAAAGGACCTTGAGAACTTTACGATCGATCGACTGCCAACGCTCTACGGGGCGCTTGAGTATATTTTCCAACTCATAGAGCAGCACGCCGCCCCTAGGCAGCCTAAGGGAGCCACAACCCAATAATCCCTCTCCCCCTCTGCCCTCCTCAGTCCTTTGCCGGGATTGTATAACCTAATATCTGTACCTTTACCCAACCCTAGCTGCTCAAATATTGTGAGGGCGTATTCAGGCAGGTATGGTAGTTATGGGGTTTTTCATTTTCAATTGACTACACCCTATACCCCACACCCTACTCCGAATGGCGCTGAAATAAGCCATGTGGGCAATGCCCACCCTACGGAATATCAGCCTTCGCTGAGCTGTATTCCACATTAGTGGGAATCGCGATTAGGGCTGGTTTGCAAACCTTACAATCCCTGATTGCATGAGCAATTTTGAGCTGCTTTCTGAATTCTCGATGACTCATTGTGTCGCGCTTTGTGCGTTTTTAGTTCCAGCTAATCTATTGGTCAGTCTTCAGATTATTCTCTTCGCCGCATTTGAACGCCCCCGTTATCAACTATGGCTGATGGCGACTGTATCCGGTCTTTATGTTTCGCTGCTGGTGCTGCATGACCTGAGCTGGTTCATGATCGGGGTGATAGAGACGCCCACCTTCGGGCTGATATTTGTGGCTGCACTTTGCTTGGGCGTTAATGCTTGGGCGATCGCCCGTCCCGGGTATTTTGTTTATCTCAGAAGACGGCTTCAGCAAATAGCATTGGGCGCTGCGACTTGATATGAGCATTTGAAAGGTATCTTCCTTACCTTGAGAGTAAGCCAACGGAGGATGAGCGATCGCCTAAGCTCAAGGTCGTCTGGCGCTATTCGGAAACACTGCTTGCAACCCGGCCGCCCGTTCTTCCGGAGATTCTGAATTAAAATTCCAAAGACTCTCGTAGAAGAAGAAAGACACTCCGGCGTAGCTGCGATCGCGGACCGATTTAATCTGCTCCTGAATTCGACCTATCGGAACTGGCAGATTCCTCAATCCTGTGAGGATGCCAATACCCGTGGGCACGTGACTGCGCGCCCTTCGAGCAGTCGGCTGATTCATCTCCCAGATAAACCGACTGAGGTCACTACGGTAAAGCTGGATGATAATCTCCTCCGCGTAGCCTCTCTGTCGCCAGTCCACCCAGTTTTGCAGGAAGTGTTGGTAGGCGAAGGGATGGGGATTCGGAGAGATCGACATAATGGCATTGGGTTTCCTACCTTTTACGACCTGGAAAACCTGGCCCATAAACTCAGTGATTTTGTCGGCTCGCCAACGCATCCACTCAGGATCTCTAGGGTTATTGGGCGGGCTTTGTCCGTCATGCTCCTGCTGATAGAGACTTACAGTCACTGGGTCATAACCAAACTCTGTGGGCAGTCCCAAATGATCATCCACCTGAAATCCGTCCACATCGTAGTTCGCCATCAAGTCATTAATCAGGTACAGCATAAATCGCTGGACCTCTGGGTGAAAGGGATTCATCCAAACCCTAAGGTGGCTGCCTTCCGGCACGATGTAGGAGCCATCGCGTTTCTGGGTCAACCAATCTGGGTGGCGGCGGGCCAGCTCTGAATCAGCTGGGGCCATAAAGCCAAATTCAAACCAAGGAATCACACTCATCCCCTGCGGATGGGCCAGCTCGATTAATTCCTTAAGCATGTCGTAATCGGCCTGGGCGGCTTCCAAAGCCTCATTCCGCCCGGTCCCCTCCAAATCTGGGTAAAGCCCTTGTTTGGCTCCGATTTCCCGCTCGGCTGTCTTACTGGGGTAGAGGGTGTAGCCCCAATTCCAAACCGTGGGGTAAACCGTATTGAAGTTCAGCGCCGCTAGAGTGTCGATCGCAGACTCAAGGGCTTCGCGGGAAAACAGCACCTGGCTGTCGATGTTGGTCAGCCAAACCCCCCGCAGTTCTGTGGATGGCGGAGGAATTGAATCAGGCGATTGAGGGACGGCGATCGCCTCAGTCGGGGCCTGAGCACGCAGGCTAGGATCGGCGCTGATGCGGCAGAACAAAGCCGCCATTTCCCCCCGGCTAACCACTTGGTTGGGCGCGAATAATCGAGGATTCGGATAGTTTACGACTATCCCCTGCCTCAGTGCAGCGGCAACGGCTTCCTTGGCGTATTCAGGAATAAAGGCGGCGTCGTTAAACGTCGCTTTCAAGGTCGCATGAGCTGTCGTGAAATAGGGGTAACCTAACCCCGTCGCCAAAGAAACTATCGCCTGAGTTCGGGTAATTGTCTGGTGGGGTTGAACCTCAGCATGGGAATAGCCCGAGAGAAAATTCGCCTGAGCAACCGCCTGAAGCGTTAATGCCAGCTTTTGCTCAGCTAATTGTTCCGCCCATTGCTCAACCTCTGCTGGATCGGTGAATAGCGCTACTGGCAGGCTGGGTAATTCGGGTATCGTGATTCGCTCCGGAAATGTACGACTTATGAGCTTTGCATACTCGCCCCAGGTCGTCGGCGAATCCGGTCGAAACCATCCGTCAGGGGTGCGTTCAATGATATTTCGGCTAGCTAAAGCATTGATACAATCCCCCGCCCAATGCTTATCAACATCATTGAATACCGTCTGCGCCGGCGTTATTGGGCCAGTTCCCAAGACCATTACCAAGCCCAGCAAAAAGGCTGCCAATAGGGTAATTTGAGATTTCAACCATCGACCCTGCTGCATTCAACGTCACTCCTCACGCACTCTGAATTGAGATTTGTGTACCCAGTAGCCCGCTTCTACCGAACAAACGTAAGACTCTAACCCTTTCAAACATCTACCCATCTACCCCTTCAGTTCATCCCCCACTAACCTTGGCTCGATACCCCTTTTCTATCAAAAGTTCCACCAGTTTTTGGGCGTGATCGCCCTGAATTTCAATGGCGTTGTCCTTCGCTGTCCCCCCAGAACCGCATTGGGCCTTAAGTTGCTTAGCCAGAGAGGTGAGGGATTCAGGCTTTAACTGAAATCCGCTAATGACGGTGACCGTCTTACCTTTGCGTCCTTTCCGAGAGGCTTGAACACGTAAATTTTGCTGGTTGGGCGGCAACTCCTGAACGCCTCGCTGCAAGGCGGCGGCATGGGGATCGCCGAATTCGGAATAAACAATGCGATCGCCCTTAGTTGTTTTATCCGAGGATTTAGAGTCTGACGATTTGTTTCTGCGACTAGCCATGAGGTTATCAATATATCCATTAGTCAGCTTATACCCAGCCTGTTTGCTTTAGCCGCAAATAGCCAACCAGTTAATGGCGATCAATAGCTCAATTAGCGCCCAGTTCACTGGCCCATCCTCATTTTTGGGGCGCTTTCACCTTGATTGATAGTTCTAGGTGATGGGTGTTCAAAATAAGCTTGGATAGAAAATCAACTAAGGTTGAATTCAAATTAGGAAATTCTCTGAGTTAAGTTGACTGGACGTCAAATCACTTGGGTGGATTGAGTCAGGAGTGGACTGTTCTATGAAACTAGAGATAGCTAACTGGGGAATTGCCTTGTTTGGGTTTGCCGCTAACGCTCCAGTGGCGATGGCGACGCCCCAAGCACCGCTAGCTGAGCCGCTGATGATATCGGCGAATGCCGCCACAGTTATTTCCACTCGCTATCAACCTGCTGGGGAAAAGTATTCTGTTTTTTCAGCCGAGAATGAGGCGCCATGGTTTCCTCAAGCGGCGCGTGCTCAACCGCCTGATCAGCATCCTATTGCTTCTGTCCTGTCTGCAGTCACTCCCTTGCTTGGTCAGGTGGACCCCAGTCGCGATCGCTTCCCCCAACCTGCCCCAGACCCTGAACCTCTGTCCCCCGAAGAAGAGCCTCCTTTGCCAACCCCTCCTCCTTCTCCGGCGCCGACTCAACCGGCCGACCCAACTGCGGTCGAGATTGAGGTGCAAGAAATTGAAGTAATAGGCAGCACCCGATTTGACGCCGACACCCTTGAGGAAGTCGTCGCTCCGTTTGAAAATCGCTCCCTTACGCTTGAGCAACTCCAGGAGGTTGCTAACGCCGTCACTCAGCTCTATCTGAATTCAGGCTACATCACCTCCAGAGCGGTTTTAGGGGATCAAACCATTACCCATGGAATAGTAAGAATCCAAATACTTGAGGGCGGGCTTGAGGAGATTCGAGTCGAGGGAACGACGCGGCTCCAGTCCTATGTGCGCTCCCGCCTAGCCTTGGGAGGGGCTCGTCCGCTTAATCAGGTAAACTTGGAAGACCAGCTCAGGCTATTGCGGACCAATCCCTTATTTAAAAATATAGAGGCTAGTCTACGGGCAGGGGAAGAGATTGGTCAAAGCATTTTGATTGTGCGGGTGCAAGAGGCTGATCCAATAGACTTTAGGCTGATTGGCGATAACTATTCTCCCCGCAGTGTTGGCAATGAACGGGGGGGCGTCAAGCTGAGCTATCGCAATCTAGCGGGTTGGGGGGATGAAATCTTCGCCTCAGCTTATGACTCCAACGGCTCCGGCTCCCAGATTTATGAGCTTGGCTATCGAGTTCCTCTAAATCCCCTCAATGGCGTACTGCAGATGCGCTTGGCTTACAACGCCTTTGAGATCATCGATACTGACAATCCAGCTTTTGGGCTAGATGTACAGGGCAATACCGAAATTTATGAGGTCAGCTTTCGGCAGCCTTTAGTGCGATCGCCCCGGGAAGAATTCGCCCTGTCGTTGGGGTTTCGATTCCGCGATGGCGAAACGTTAATTAGCGATGTCGTCACTACGCCTAGTCGCACCAGTGTAATTCAGTTTGGCCAGGACTATGTGCGGCGAGATTTGCACGGGGCTTGGGCGCTGCGATCTCAATTTAACTTCGGAACCGGGCTGTTTAACGCCACAGATCTCAGCGAACCCTCGCCTGACGGCCAATTTTTTAGCTGGCTGGGACAAGTTCAGCGGGTGCAAGTGCTTGGCGCTAGCAATCTACTGATTGTTCAGGGCGATCTGCAACTCAGTGCTGACAGCCTACTCGGCTCCGAACAGTTTATTGTGGGCGGGGGGCAATCCGTCCGGGGCTACGACCAGAATATCCGCTCAGGCGACAATGGCTTTCGTTTTTCTGTGGAAGACCGAATTGCACTCCAGCGAGACGAAGGGGGCGCTCCCATCTTGCAAGTCGCCCCTTTTCTAGATCTGGGAGTTGTCTGGAATCAAGACGACAGCACCCAAACCACAGATAACAATTTTCTCTTAGGAACAGGATTGGGGATACTGCTTAACCCATTTTCTCCCCTTAACATCCGGCTTGACTTTGCTGTCCCGCTAGAAATCGTGGGGGGCAGTCCAGACGGCCTCAACGTTTATTTCAGTATCAATTATCGGCTCTAAAGCAGGCTCCACAAGCGAACGACGGAGTAAAAAAAGAGCGTGAGAAGAATCTGGGTGCAGTCCAAATCAGTGCGCCCATCAGTGAGATGCTCACGTATGAACCAGAAACGTTTACCAGCACAAAAGGTATCGTAATTCTGTGTTTGCTTCCCTATTTACAAGCCTATGGCATTACTCAGGTGATTGAGAATTCAGAGTATAAGGTATTGCGACTGGTAATGATGCCGTCACCGTAGGCAATATAGTCGGTGGCGCTTTATTGCAAATTCTAGCCAGATTTGGGGTTGGGCGACTTCAGCATTACAGTCAGGTAGCTTAGAAGTTGATGACAATCTCAAGATCGCGTCTTTCGTCTATTGTCGGGAGACACCGCCAAAGAAATAAAATCTTCAAGGGTCTTGATACTGGGATCGCCCGCCAAATAACCAATATCTCCAAATAACCAATACCTCGATGAAGGTGTAGGCGCAATTGATACGCTAAAGTGTCTGGGTCTGTACCGAAGCTGTCGTTGTGACAGCGATGATGGTGGATAAGGGAAATTGATAGCTTTAGGGTCTGGCGCCAATAGGAAGCGGGGGCATCGTAATAAGCGCCTAAAATAATGAGCGCCTAGAATATAGAAGTGATTATAGGAGAGGTGGCTGGCATGATCTCCGGATTGCCAATGGTTTTAAGCCTCGACC
>JAKSDM010001006.1 GCA_022360135.1 Pseudanabaenales cyanobacterium
CGGCCAAGGATGATGTCTCTGATCGGGTGACAGGACTTGACGCCGGCGCTGATGATTATGTGGTTAAGCCCTTTAGCATTGAGGAATTACTGGCTCGGGTAAGGGCTCACCTAAGACGCGCCCAACCTCAAGAGACAGACGTTTTGCAATACGAAGACCTGAGCTTGAATCGGTCGTCAAGAGAGGTGTTTCGAAACCAGCGGAGTATCGAACTAACCGCTAAGGAATTTGACCTGCTGGAATATCTGATACTGCACCCTCGCCAAGTTATCACCCGCGATCGCATCCTGGAAGAAGTCTGGGGCTATGACTTCATGGGCGATTCCAATATCATCGAAGTCTATATCCGCTACCTGCGATTAAAATTAGAGGCGGAAGGCGAGAAACGGTTGATTCAGACTGTGCGGGGGGTCGGATATGTCTTACGGGATTAATCTTGATGCGCCAATTTAAGTTGGCGGCCTATTTTTTTATTTCCGCTTAAGCTTTAGGCGAGCGCCAATAATAACCAAGGTGAGCAGCCCTACCGCTAAGTCAGGGTTAGTAAGGATGGCGGGAATTTTTCCGGCTTTAAATTTAGCAATTTGGGTGGCCCAAACATGGCCAATTGATTCAGACGGCGGAACGGTCCAAAACGTATGCGCTTCAGCGCCGATCTGAAAGCCACCGAATGCAGTAGTCATCACGATCGCCACTGAAACGATGAGCTGGCTGAGAAATTCCATGTATCTTTGTTACATAAACCTAAAAACACCCTCCCATCGAAGTTCCTTGGAACCTCATCTGAAGAAGGTGTTCAATAAGGGTTCGGCAAAATTTGCAGGATTTTACGGCGTTCTCCTAGACCTTCACTGAAGAGACAAATAAATACAATAAGTGTCTAAGTAATGGGGATAGCCCCTTGACAAATGCGACACATAAAGAAGCCACGGTTACAATCGCTCTATCAAGATTTTGGCGATTCGTTGAGCGGCGCCAGCCGTTCCCATCCGGCGCCTACTATTTGCTTGGATCAATTGCAAGCGATCCGGATCTGATAAAAGGGCTTGAATGGCTGCGGCAACGTCTTCAGGGCGCTGCGCTAAGATAACTGAGACGCCCAGATGGCGAGATTGGGCCTGGGCGAAGGTAGGGTTAAATTGAGGCCCTTGTCCGGGCAGGGTAATGGCGGGTTTGCCCAGCCCGATAAACTGTTCGGTGGCTGTGCCCGCCATGGCGATCGCAAAATGAGCCTGTTGTAGACAATCCGCATAGGCATCCTGAATCAGGGCCAATGTAGCATTGCGGTCAATGAAAATTGGATATTTGCAGGTGAACTGATTGGTGACCGTTGCTGTACCAGCAGCATCAGCCGACTGAGCCGACGCTTGAGGGAGCCAACCCTGGTTTTTCAGCGGTTTCTGTAGAACGTTGAGATCGAGGCCAGGTGCGATCGCGGCCAACAACAAGACCTGACGTTGTCGAAAAGTCTGAATCAATCCCGAGACCGCCGTCAACATTTGTTCCCAATTAGCATAAGCCTCTGGCTCCCTCGATCCAGGCAAAAGCACCACCGTCAGAGGCTCTTCATCGTCTGGAGAATGCTTTATCGGCAGTTGCAGCCCAGTGGCTGAAGGCTCCAACCCATCCATCATGGGGTTGCCAGCGTAAATAGCTGGAATTGGCCAACGTTGAAGCCGCTCCGCAGTCAGCTGATCCCTAAGAAAAACCACTTTGCAGCGTCGTCGCGCCATCAGCCATCGTTCCCAGGGATAGTAAATTGAGGCGGCTCGACTTTGCAGCTGCTCCCATCCAGAAAGTTGGCGCAGAGGACCGTCTTCATCTCGCAGATAATAGTCCGACTTGGCAGTGCCGACAAAGCCGTAATTAGCGCCACTCAACCAAGCGAAAAACAAAGGCACCAGGTCGCCCACCGCCAAAACTCCGCCCCCGGAACGCGCCCAAGCGCGGACAGCGCTGAATTGAGCTAAGATAAGTTGCAGCAACCCGCCCTTAATATCCCGGACCAGCTGGCGGCGATCCATATAAATAAACCCTCCTGAGGGCATTGTTTTGGTTGGACCGATCAGAGGAATGTCAAGCCTTTGATAGAGTTGACCAGATCCCACAATCGGCAGGGCGTAGATTTCAGGGGGCGCAGGGTGTTGCCGGATAGCTTGGAGAATACGTCCAGCAATGACATCTTCTCCATGTCCGTTGCTGATGCAAAGTAACTTCATTGGGTTATGAACGTTTCAGTTGGGATAACTCCATTCTCTGGATCTTCTATCCGAACTAGCCTATCTCATTGCTGCGCCTCGGGCATTGAGGCCCCCTACTGGTTAACAGGAGAAAGTCACTTTTGATGCAACAATAAAACCCGAAGCGTTGGAATGTTAAGCAAGTGAAATGGGGTAGTTGTCTGCCTATTGCTACACTCGCTGAGAGTAAGTGTGTTTAGTAAATGAGAGAGGTTTGATTATGCGTAAATGGAGTTTTCTCCTGATGGCGCTCGCAGTAGCCGTTGCTCCCTTGACTGCCTGTAGCGAACCTGGAACATCGGACCCTTCTGCCTCCTCCAGTGGTCAAGCAGCCTCAAGTTCTAGCAGTAGCCGGTTGCAGACGGTTCTGAATCGGGGCAAGATGGTGTGCGGGGTAGATGGGAGTATCCCTGGATTCAGTTTTGTGGACGAGAGCGGCGCCTATTCCGGTTTGGATGTCGATGTTTGTAAAGCGGTCGCGGCTGCTTTGTTTGACGATCCAGAGGCGGTTGAGTACCGGCGGCTTGATTCCACTGAGCGCTTTACGGCGTTAACTGGGGGAGAAGTTGATATGCTCTCTCGAAACACCACCTGGACCATTAGCCGGGATACCTCAGTCGGTCTGGAGTTTGCCCCAACTACGTTCTTTGACGGTCAGGGGATGATGGTGCGGAAAGATAGCGGCATTACCACACTGAAAGATTTTGAAGGCAAAGCTATTTGCGTAGAGGCCGGAACAACCACCGAGCTGAACATGACTGACCAAATGCGTAAGCTCAACGTTAGCTTTGAGCCCGTCGTATTCCAGAGTCGTGATGCATCCTATGCAGCGTATGATGAAGGCCGCTGCGAAGGAATGACCTCTGACAAATCGACGCTGATTTCGCGCCGCAGCACCCTTTCCTCTCCAGACGATCACAGGTTGATGGAAGTAACCATGTCTAAAGAACCGCTGGGACCAGTCACCATCAACAATGACTCCGCTTGGTTTGATGTGGTTAAGTGGGTTACCTATGGCCTGATCCAGGCCGAGGAATTTGGCATTACCTCTAAGAATGTGGACGACTTCACCGCTAGCGAAGATCCCAGTATCAGACGTTTCCTGGGCGTTGAAGGGGCGTTAGGTCAGGAGATGGGCCTTCCTAATAACTTTATGTACCGCGTTATCAAGCATGTCGGTAACTACGGCGAAATTTTCGACCGCAACGTAGGCAAAGGCTCCCAGTTCAAATTAGAAAGGGGACTGAATGACCTCTGGACCAAGGGCGGCCTGATGTATCCCCCACCCTTCCGCTAAGACTGCTGGGTCAAGTTTGCTGAGGCATATAGGGCTCTCGCTTGGGTGGAATAGATCTCAGTGAAGTCGGGGTGTAGGGTAGAATGGCGCTGAAATAAGCCATGTGGGCAATGCCCACGGAATATCAGGGCTTTTAGCGATTTATAAACTCTTATTTCAGTGCCATTCAGTGTAGGGTATAGGGTGTAATCCATGCAAATGGAAACCGCTATAACCGTTGCTAGCTGACAGGCGTCCAGTATGAGTTTCTCTCGTTCCTAAGCTCTGGCTTAGGAACATTGACTTCCCGACACCTTAATCCCATGTAACAGATCTGACTTTTATCAGATCGGAGTTTAGGGTATTTTTCTAAGAGAAGGTTTGAAAAGTATTGCCGCCGATGGCTAAGGCCAGAGGTTTGCTATTGCTCCCAGGTAAAGGGGGTATCAATTCGGACCGCTTAAGTATTCTCTTAGAACCCGCCTTTGGGTTCAACGGATTTGAATCTAAAGAATTGATTTGAGTCTAAAGAATTTGGGAAGCTTAGAGCTAGCTTTTTAGATCAAATTTAGGCGGTTGGTTGAAGGCCGGTGAACGGATGATAAGCAAATGGTAAGTAATCGTAGCGGTAACGGGTTCAACCTGCGTAAACTTCTGCGGGATGAGCGCTTCTGGAAGGTGGCTTTCCAGGTTCTTACCCTAATCAGTGTGTTGTTGGCCCTTGTCTTTCTGATTAGTAATCTCAATCGCAATATGGCCCAGCGGGGCATCAGGTTTGGGTTTGGCTTCTTATTCAATTCAGCTGGTTTTAGTATTGGTGAAAGCGTCATTGAATATAGAC
Source organism: Pseudanabaenales cyanobacterium (assembly GCA_022360135.1). GTDB lineage: Bacteria > Cyanobacteriota > Cyanobacteriia > Phormidesmidales > Phormidesmidaceae > JAKSDM01. Next base: position 4,358 of record JAKSDM010001006.1, read on the forward strand.
CTCAAGATCCCTACGCCAAAGCTTTATTGGTTGGTTTGGCTAATACCTTGACCTTGGTTGCTGCAGGCATTTCTCTGGCTACGGTTGTCGGAATTACAGCTGGCGTCGCCAGCTTTTCTCAGAATTGGCTAGTCCATAAGCTCAGCCGGGCTTATGTAGGATTAGTCCGCAATATCCCGCTACTATTGCAACTGTTCTTTTGGTATCTCGCCGTCTATGGCCTTCTTCCCAGACCTGAAGGACAGCTCAGCCTTGCCAATTTGATCTTTCTCAATAATCGCGGCATTAATATTCCTTGGCCAGCAAACACACCAATGGCTTGGTTGTCTCTCGCGTTGCTGATTATGGCTGGACTTACCGCCTTAATCATTTGGCGTTGGCGAATCCACAATATAGTTGAAAAGGGAGCCTCCGGTAAAGCGCAGTCGACGGTTCTGATTGGGATTGGGGTAGCAGCCCTGATTATTTTCGCTTTCGGACTCCCTTGGCAAGCGCCGCAAGGTATAGAAGGCGGCGGCGCTACGGGGGGTCTGAGGCTGTCCCGCGAATACGCCGCCGCCCTAACGGCGTTGACATTTTATACCGCCGCCTTTATCGCTGAGATTGTGCGGGCGGGAATTCAGTCTGTTTCTCTGGGGCAGTGGGAGGCCGCCCGTTCTTTAGGGCTCCCATCGGGTTTAGGGATGCGGCTGGTGGTTTTCCCTCAAGCGTTGCGGGTGATTATCCCGCCGCTGAATAGCGAATTTATGAACTTGGCTAAGAACACCAGTCTGGGCTTCGCTATCGCCTACCCTGAGATCTATAACATTGCCAACACAACTTATAACCAAACCGGTCGTCCAGTTGAGGTTTTTCTAATTTTAATGGCGACGTATCTGGCAATTAACCTGCTCATTTCTTTGGGCATGAACCGACTCAACCAAGCTGTTCAGTTCAAGGAGCGCTAAGCAGTCATGACGATAACCACGCCTCCTGCTGCTGCAAAAACTCCGCCGCCGATCGCCCAAGTGGGTCCCATCGCTTGGGTGCGAAAAAATCTGTTCAGTGATTGGTTCAATAGCCTACTGACGGTTATAGTTACGGCAATTCTTTTTTTTGCCGCCAAAGGGATAGGCTCTTGGGCATTGACGACAGCCCAGTGGAGAGTCGTTCCGGCCAACTTGGGTCTGTTTATGACCGGACTGTATCCTTCAGAACTCTACTGGCGGGTTTGGATTCTATTGGGCTTTGTCTGTGTGATGGCGGGTCTATCCTGGGGCGTCATCGGCAGAAACTTCGTCACTCTGTTTAATCGATATGTTTTAATTGGTGTCGGCGTCATCTGCACTGCAATCATCTTATCCCCCCTAACTCGGCCTAGCAGTCCCAAGTTGCTATTGCTGGTCGCTTTGGTGGTGGGGATGGCCTGGACGGGGCGTCAGCTAGGGCAGAAAGCGCCAAGTGTAAGTAAGTGGCTCTCATTAGTCTGGTTGCTGAGCTTTATTCCCCTCTATCCTGGCTTTGTCCCCTTGCCGTACGTTCCCTTGGTCCCAGGTTTACTTATTGGCGGCGGCTACTTTGGCCTGGAACCTGTGTCCTCTAATGATTGGGGCGGACTGCTCTTAACCTTATTGGTGGCGATCGCCGGGATTTTGATGTGCTTCCCCTTAGGGGTTTTTCTAGCTTTGGGACGTCGGAGTCAACTGCCTATTGTTAAGGGGTTATCAACCGCCTATATCGAGTTGGTTCGAGGGGTGCCTCTGATTTCTATTCTATTTATGGGGCAGGTGATGATTCCATTGTTTTTGCCAGAGGGGGTGCGGCCAGCTCGGTTATTTCGGGCTGTGATTGGCCTGACCTTATTTAGCGCCGCCTATTTGGCGGAAAATGTGCGGGCAGGTCTGCAGGCAGTCCCCCTGGGGCAATCGGAGGCGGCGGCTTCCCTGGGCTTGAATAAGCCGTTGACACTAGCTCTGATTGTCCTGCCTCAAGCATTGAAGACCGCTATTCCGGCTATTGTTGGTCAGTTTATTAGTTTGTTCCAGGACACCACTCTGCTGGCGATTGTGGGATTGGCCGAATTGCTTGGGATCAGTCGATCCATTTTGGCTAACCCCAACTACTTGGGACGTTATGCAGAGGCGTATCTGTTCATTGGTTTGATGTATTGGTTTTTCTGCTACGCCATGTCTTGGGGCAGCCGTAAAATCGAACAACTGCTTAATACCGAACGCTAAAGGTCTCTACGTGTAACAGTTAACAGTCCGTAGCGCAGAGTCGGCGTAGGGTAGTGCCAAAATAGGTTTGTGATACTAGGGAGAAAACAGATAGATGACACAGTTTCAGGCTGAGGCCCCCCCATCTAATCATATGAACTTAGGGCCAGTCATTATTGCTACAGATGTCGAGAAGTGGTACGACAATGGTTTCCATGTTCTCAAAGGCGTCAGTCTAACGGTTCATCGGGGTGAAGTGGTGGTGGTAATGGGGCCGTCGGGTTCTGGTAAATCTACTTTTATCCGCACCTTTAACGCCTTAGAAGCTTATCAGAAAGGAAATATTGAAGTAGATGGGATTAAAATTTCCCACGACCTGAAAAACATTGAGGCCATCCGTCGTGAGGTGGGGATGGTATTTCAGCAGTTTAATCTGTTCCCTCATCTGACGGTGCTACAAAACATTACTCTGGCGCCAATTTGGGTCCGTCGCTGGCCAAAGGCGAAGGCTCAGGAGGTGGCGATGCAGCTGTTAGAGCGGGTTGGCATTCTGGAACAAGCGCAAAAGTACCCAGGGCAACTATCTGGCGGTCAACAGCAGCGGGTGGCGATCGCCCGCTCCCTAGCGATGCAACCAAAGGTGATGCTATTTGACGAACCGACTTCCGCTCTCGACCCTGAGATGGTGCGGGAGGTGCTAGACGTAATGCGCAGTTTAGCGGAAACTGGAATGACGATGGTTTGCGTAACCCATGAGGTGGGCTTTGCCCGTGAGGTGGCTGACCGGGTGGTGTTGATGGACGACGGTGTGTTAGTCGAAGAGAATACACCGGATGAATTTTTCAATAATCCTCAAGAAGAACGGTCTCAGAAATTCCTGTCACAGATTTTATGATTTTTATTTTAATATTTTTATCAGGTTTCTCTGAGGGCGCTCTAAACCCATACTGGGTGGTTGCATGTTCTGTCTAGCTCTAGAGGGCGTGTCGGGTTTCCCCAACACGCCCTTTTTTTGTTATTCCCCAACTGCTTGCAAGACTTCATCATATAGCTGACAACTTACCCAAAAACCCGCTTGACTGATTAAATCGTCCATCACAGGCTTAACCGCTGAGATTAACCCTTCTGTTTTGGCGGCGACTAGGATTCCCAGCACCCCCGTAATCGGTAGCCCTATCCGGATAGCCGCCTGTCTACTCAGACGTTCATCAATCAGCAATCGCTCTGCGCCTAACTCCAGCGCCAGGATGATGGCTTCCGCATCTCCGGTATCTAAATCTTGCTGCTCCTGAAGTGTTTGAACCATAGTAGAATTCGAGGCTTGCCTAATTTCAATCCAGCTTAGAGTCGGTATCGCTCCTAGGCTTGATTCTTTAGAGGGGACGTTATCCAGTTCATCGGCGATGGCTTGGGGAATGATAACGGTGTTATAGAGTTGTTTTAAGAGAGAGAGTTGTCCGGCAATAGCCAGGCTGCTTAAAGCAGCAGTGTCATTTACGATGATCATCGCCAGCCTTGTTTTTGTAGGGTCTTTAGATCGTGGCGAAAGTCTTCTACGTCGTAATGGACGCAAATTTTACGACTCGCTAGAAGTTGCTGCAATTCAATCGGCGACAGGCTAAGTAGGCGGCTTGCTTTGCCTAAAGTCAGTTTTTCCTGTTGAAATAGCATTAACACAATTTCTTGCATCAATTCAGATTCTGACATCCGGGATGCTTTTAGAAGTTCATCGGGAATGACTAAGCTCATGGGAAAAGCGTTCACTAATATTCAGAGCCCAGCACTAACTAAGTACGGACGATCGCGGTTGCACCCGTTAGACCCTTAGTCCGCCCGATTTGATCGAGACGAAACCTGCTCAGGGCATAAGTCTTAACAAGATTAACACAAGACTTGTAACAAATCCGGATAGGGAGAAACTTGCTTTTGGGCGTAAAAAAAGCCCCGGTTCGCAGTTCGACCGGGGAAGACACTGTGAGGTTTACAGGAAGTTGAAAGTCAACTTACTAATAAGGTTTCAAACGAAAACAATCTGGAGATACGCACTTCGTTACAAAATGTAAGCTTTTTTTCATCAAGGACGCCTTACTGTTCCGCCGAACTTGTCGGTTGGCTTCTAGCGCTGTCTAGCTTTAGCACCAATACACCCAACGGTGGGATAGTCAGATCAAGAGAATGGGAGCGATTGTGGAAAGCCCAATCGTCGGACCATTTGCCGCCGAGGTTGCCCATATTGCTGCCGCCAAATTCGCGGGCGTCACTGTTGAACAATTCTGTGTAGAAGCCGTGCTGTGGCACCCCCACTCGATAGTGGCTATGGGGCTGGGGAGTGAAATTGCAAATGGTCAGAATGAAGTCTTTGCCCTCCTTATCCCAGCGGATAAAGGAGACAACACTGTGACGATTATCACTGCAGTCAATCCAATCGAACCCCGCTTGACTAAAATCCTGGGCATAGAGAGCAGGCTCACTCTGATAGAAGGCGTTCAATTTCTTGAAGAAATGCTTTAGCTTCTGGTGGGGTTCATATTGCAGCAGGTGCCACTCCAAGTCGCCCCACACATTCCACTCACTCCATTGACCAAACTCCATACCCATGAACAACGTCTTTTTGCCGGGGTGCATAAACATATAGGTAAAGAGACAGCGTAGGTTGGCGAACTTTTGCCAATCATCCCCCGGCATTTTGCCCAGCATGTTGCTTTTACCATGCACCACCTCATCGTGGGAAAGCGCCAGCATAAAGTTTTCGCTGAAGGCGTACCAGATGCTAAAGGTGACATTGTTCTGGTGAAACTGGCGGAACCAGGGATCCATTTGGAAATAATCCAACATGTCATGCATCCAACCCATATTCCACTTCAGATTGAACCCCAATCCCCCCACATAGGTCGGCCAGGACACCATGGGCCAAGCGGTAGACTCTTCGGCGATGGAAAGCGCACCCGGGAAATAACTGAAGATAACATGGTTTACCTGGCGAAGGAAGTCGGCCGCCTCAATATTTTCTCGGCCGCCATATTCATTCGGCAGCCACTCGCCAGGTTCGCGACAGTAGTCAAGGTAGAGCATAGAAGCCACCGCATCCACCCGAATGCCGTCAATATGGTATTTGTCAAACCAGAACAGGGCATTGGCGACGAGAAAATTTCGCACCTCATGGCGAGCGTAATTGAACACCAAAGTGCCCCATTCCTTATGTTCTCCTTTACGAGAGTCGGAATGCTCATATAGATGAGTGCCATCAAAGAAGGCTAAACCGTGGCCGTCTTTGGGAAAGTGACCAGGGACCCAATCAACAATGACGCCAATACCGTTTTGGTGGCATTGGTCGATGAAATACATCAAGTCGTCAGGACTGCCGTAGCGGGAGGTGGCGGCAAAGTACCCGGTTACCTGGTATCCCCAAGAGCCGTCAAAGGGGTGTTCAGCAATCGGTAACAGTTCGATATGGGTAAACCCTAGGTCTTTAACATAGGGAATAAGTTTTTCCGCCAGTTCGCGA
>JAKSDM010000263.1 GCA_022360135.1 Pseudanabaenales cyanobacterium
CTTTATTCGTGTAGTCACCGGCCGGGTCAAACCCATCCATTCGGCGGAACTGGATCAGGCTGCGGGCCAGATTGAGATGGGCGTAGACAGTTGTCCGACTCGGCGGCAAATCAGCTAGGGGACTGTCGAGCACTGTCTGAACCTGGGTCTGGATCTGCAATTTTTCTGAATCTGAGTTTTGGTTATGAGCGTGTAGCCAAGACTGGAGGTCCAGGAGCAGACTCAGGCGCTGCAGTTGGGCCTGAATTTGGATCAAGTTAGCCACGGGTCTGGTTTTGCCAGCGATCGCCCTAACGGCTGATTGGGCGGCTTGTTGATAGTCATCCAGTGCGGTATTGGCGGCTGTCCTGAGCAGTTCAACGCGGGCTGACGCGGCGCCGTTGGCGGCATCCTTGATTTGTTGATATCGGGCTCGTTCAGTTTCCCCCAGCGCCAGCCAGGTGGCGCTTTCTTCCTGGGCGGAAGGCTGTTGCTGGGCGATCGCTAAGCCCGTCTTCAGCACCTCAGAGGAGCGATCCAGGTTATCCACCAAGCGCAACATAACGCCGAGGCTGCGCAACCCCAGGGTCTGGATCGCCAGGTCTGGATAAGACTCAATGGTTTGCAGCACCGCCGTCAGGGTCTCTGCATCCAATCTGTCGCAGCGGGCGTCAGCTGTCAGGGCGGTAAGGAGGGTGCGGCAGGATTGACGATAGAATCCTAGGGCTTCCATGGCCTGGGCTTGATTAATCAGGCTGCCGGTTACCCCCCTCTCATCTTCGAGGCGCCGATAGATGTCTGTAGCCAGTCGCCAGGTTTCGAGGGCCGCCTCCAACTGGCCCAAGGAGAATTTCAAGCGTCCCTGGGTATTCAGGGCCTGGGCGTAGAGCTGCGATCGCGTCAGGGAACCGTCACTGTTGTGGTCTTGATTGTGGTCTTGGGTCAGCAGGCTGAGGCTGGCGTCAATGGCAGTCTCAGCCTGCGGCCAGTGTTCGAGCTGCTGGTAGGCCAGAGAGAGGTAAGTCAAGGCCATGGCCTGATACCGATCCTCCCCTTGGTTGGCGTAAGCCTGGGCGGCTTGTCGCCAGCTCTCCGCCGCCTGGTCAAATTGTCCCTCGGTGTAGAAGGCTCTCCCCTGATCGACGAGTTGAGAGGCTGAGTGACTGAGGGGAATGAGGTCAGCTTGGGGGGAAGGGGAGGGGAGGGACGGGGCGGTGAAGGTGAGGAGGAGGGTGAGGAGGCATAGGGTGGTGAGGAGAAGAGGGCGGCGGAGGGAGGGGGGGAGATGGGGGGGAGGGGGGGAGAGGGAGAGGGGGAGAGTGTTGTGGGGGTGGAGTAGGTGAGCAAGCTGGCGCTGGAGGAATAGGGAAGTTTTCTGATGAAATCTAGATGGGGCTGTTTTCATAGTTTATTCATCATTCATTATTCATCCTTTCGATTAGCGTTGCTGACAACTCGCTGATGGCCGCCAGGAACTGTGGGCGATGTCTGAATGGACCTGAGCAGTCAGCACAACTTCGCCGTCAGGTCCGATGAACCAGCCTTGGGCTTCGACAATCTGAGCCGGAGGGGAGAGAGGCGGGGAGGGGGCGATCGCAGCAACGGCTCGACCATTGTTAGCCTGTGGCGTTGGCGATCGCAAGTCGTCCCATACCGTGGCGGTATTGTTAACTGCATCAGGACCCGGCGGCAAACCGCCCCGTCCGGTATCAATAAAGCGGCTGGCGGAAGCGGCTGCACTCGCATAGCAGCGTTGGTCAAGTTGGGGGGTGGCCAGCTCAACGGGCAATTCTGCTGCGCCTCGATTGGGGTCGACATCCGGGGTGTTGAGAATCACCTGACCATCCAAACCGGGGTTTCCCTGAGAAATGGCGGTGATATCGCTAGTGGCCAGGAGACCAGGGTCTAGTCTGGCGGGATCGTCTGTGCCTAATAGGGTTTGGAGTTCTTCTCGGCTGCGGAACACCAATCCCAAGATGCTATCCGCTGTAATCTCAACCCGACCACCGCGTCCTGCAAAGGCATTGGCGGTGATATCGCTATTTTCGTCGGAGACAGCGACGACAAAGTCGGCGACAATATCGACATTGCCGCCATCACCCCCAGCCCCAGCTGTGCCTGCGGTGGTGGAGATGCGGCTATGGCGACGCAATAATAATAGATCGTCGAGCCGCAATATAATATCCCCGCCCTGGTTGCTGGCGGTTTCTGCTGAAAGCAAGGCCTGATTATCGAGGAAGAGAACGCCTGCCTCAATTCGAATATCGCCGCCTGCGCCGGTTCCTTGACTATCGACCGCAATCCTGGCCCCATCTCGCACAGTGATGATTCTAGGATCGATAAAAATGCTGCCGCTTTGGCCAGTAGAGCCAGGCACTGTGTTAGCGAATATGCCGCTGTCCTCACCCGTCAACGTTATGCTGTCGAACACCTCCAGGATAATGTCCCCGGCATCTCCTGGACTTGCGGTAGATGCAGACACCTGCCCCCCGTTCTGGATGATTAAATGTTCAGTTTCAATCCTTAAGTCTCCAGCATCCCCTCCAAGCCCACGAGTCTCGGTTGATATGAAACCGCCATCTAGCTCTACAGATTCAGAAGCAATGATATTGACCTCTCCACCTGGCCCCGTTTCTAATGGCTGTCCGAAAAAAGTTTCTCCTACTGATACTGTCGACACTTGGGCGCCATTTTGAACAATTAGCCTTCCGGTATAGATCGTTAAGTTGCCAGCCGCTCCGAATCCTTCTGTCCCAGCAAATAAACCGGAGCCGTCACCCATCAGCTCCACTGCTTCAGAGGTTTTCACAGTCAAATTTCCTCCTCGTCCAGTAGCAGGAATAAATTGATCCCCGGTAACTCCTCCAGAAGACCTCGTTGTTATAAACCCTCCATCCCGAATAATTAATCGTCTGGCATCAATTAATATGTTGCCAGCATCTGCAGCAGACATAGTTTCACTAACCAAACCACTCGGATTTGGAACTGGGGATAATGATGCTGTGCCAACAAGTTCTACTGTTTCCGAGGCTACTAAAGTAATATCTACTCCAATGCCTCTAATCTGCGAACCGTCTTTGAGCACTACGTTCCTGCCCCGTAAGTTAAGCGTCTCTCCTCCCTCACCCGTAACGGATATGATTGATTGGCGAATGGGACGCTGCAGTCCATCAATGGCAGGTTGTGACTCCGTGAGTTCAATATCCTGAAAATTCTGAACGCCTCCATAGCTCAAGGTCCAGCCAGCGTCTACGGGGTGGAGAGCAACTTGGCCATTTCCAGCTACGCTGCCGAGTTCAATCTGTCCATCTCGGGCGGTTAGAGATCCCCCTTGCATCTTGATTCCGTTACCTACAAGGGCTAAGGTGTTACCAGCCTGTACCTCGAGACCAACAATTCCCTCCAACCCGAACTCAGGAAAAAGACGAGTCGCTTGGGATTGATTGCGGATGTTTCCGGCGGTCACTCCAAATTGCAACCCAACAGGAACTGTAACAGTCAACAGGGGTGGGGTAGAGGGATTGGTCGCGTCAAACTGATAGCCATTCTCAAAAATCAGGCCACTGGCTGTGGTGGCTAGGAATGAACCGTTGAGATCAAGAGATGCGTCAGTGCCAAAAACAATGCCGTTGGGATTCATCAGAAACAGATCGGCATCGCCTATGACACCGAGGGTTCCCAGAATATTGGAGAACTCGCCTCCGGTCACCCGACCCATGATCAGGCGAATGCCATCCGGGTTATCGAAATAGGC
>JAKSDM010000022.1 GCA_022360135.1 Pseudanabaenales cyanobacterium
GAAGTATCGGTTCAAGCCGTTTCCATTGCAGATCCCGTAGGTCGCCTCGATTGTAGGGAGGAAGAATCATGATTGAGGTCAGAATGCACTAACCTCAGCATATCTATCGATTCCGGAAGGTTTTAAAACAGGCCCTAGTACTGATGATCCTGATACCGTTGCGATTGATGGTGTTGTGAAGGTATGGGATGTTACCAGGGGTAGAGAAGTCAGGAGTTGGCACGGTGAGGGGAAGAGCTTTATGGCTATTGCCTTTAATCCAGAGAATGCGGAGTATCTGGCTACGGCCAATGCCGATGGAGCATTAGAAATGAGGAAATGGAAATAAAGAAACAAAAGGAAGCTATTACTCCCTAATCGACCAGCTCAAATGTACTGGCCTCGGCAAGCCTAATTTTCGCTTGATATCTCACACTCGGAGTCTTGCTTATCCGCTAATAGTTGCCGGGTTTCCTCCGCTGCTTTTGTCATAGCGGCTTTAGGGGTTGGTCCATTTTGGTCAGGATTTAGAACCTTGCCAAGATGTTCCTGTAAAATGCAAGACACCTGGGCATATTCAGGAATACGGGGACGAGAGATCCAACTTCCACTGTCCATCAAATTCAGCAGGTCTGGATAGTGATTATATCGAGCAACAATTTGAGGATCGAAAAACAATCTGCGGCGGCTGGGCACCGAGCCAAAGCTCAAGGTAAACTGGCGTTGAGCAGCGGCGCTGGCAAAGAATTTAACCGCTTTAATAGCGTCTTGTTTATATCTGGTTTGCTTAGCAATTCCAAAACCCCAGCCCCCTTTGCAACCGCCACTGGTCTCACCTTCTGCATGAACCATCGGTATAATGCCAATCTTGCCACGAATAGCATCAGCGTCTGGTCCATGGGACAAGTTCCAGGCATAGGGCCAATGCCGCATAAAAACAGCTTGCCCCCTTTGAAAAAGGTCGAGTGTGTCTAGTTCTCGAAGGTCATTGATATGCCTGGGAGAAATGCCCTCTTTAACCGTTTGAAGTAAGAATTTAACTGCGTTTATCGCCTCGTCTTGATCAAGCCCTACCTGGAATTCTTCACCATCCCAATTAATCCAATAGCCTCCAAAGCCGTGGAGAACCTCAACAAACATCGCCACTAGTGATTCGGAAGGCTTCCCTTGCCAGAGGTAATCACTAGGAATATCTTCCTGCATCTGTAACTCTCTAGAAATGTTTATCAAATCTTTGAATGTTTCTGGAGGATCCTTTTGAGCCTGTTCCAGCAGATCTTTGCGGTAGTAGAGTACGCCAATATCAGTGCGAAAGGGAACACGGTATAGCTTATCTTGATAGATTCCATTATCAACCTCACTCACCAGAAACTCCCGTTTTAAGTCTTCTGGTAGAAAATCTTTAGAAAGATCTACCAGCATCCCAGCCTCTGCAAACTCGGGGACCCAAATAATATCCATATAAATTAAGTCATAGGGAGTTTCCGCCTCAAGGGCAGCGATATAAGCTTCCTTTACCGCCTCAGTATTATCTGGGTTAATGGGCTGGGTTGGATCAAGATTGGCAAGCTTGATCCGAATCCGGTTCTGGTCATTGAACTGTTCAACCAGTGGCCGCCAAAATTTAGCTTCTTCCTTGGGTACAACAAACTTCAGAGTCGCTGGCGGAGCAATCAACCTGATACCCAGAAACAAGACAATTAGGAATCCTAAGATTGTTATAGGGTCAAATTTCCGAAAGGATTTTAGGAGTCTGCGAAATTGATACCTGTTCTTCATAGTGAGAATGCGGTTGTTCATCCACAAAGTGTGTTTATAAAGCGCGCAGTTCATGATTTTCCTGGCGCTAGGATAATTTAGGTAAGCACAGCTCGTTCCCGCACCCACCTCTCAACCAAAGGGATCTCAAAGCGATAGCCGCCATCTTTACGCTCAAGGGTGTGGTAACGCAGCATTTGTCTGAGCGCGGCTTGAGCGGTTTCATCGTCATCTACAGCAAATGGATGACCTTCCGCCAGCGCCTTGAGTAATTTCTGACCAGCGGTTACTTCGCCAGGGGAAGCGCCCGTGAATTCTGTCCAAACGTTGGTAAAGTAGGGTTCCCCATTGGTGAAAGCAGTCGGAATTGCTGCTTCCAAGAGATCTGACGTCACCAGCTGAGTTTGCCTTTCGTTAGCTAGATTGACCAGTGACCAGCCAATTAGTTGCAACAGATAGGGTTGACAGCGGGTGAGGGTAAGAATCTGGTCAATGATGCCAAGGTCGTAGCGGAGAGAGAACTCCGGGTCAGGGGCTTGCAGAAGTTCTCTCGCTTCATTGGAATTCAGATAGCACATCTGAATCGGTACAACACTGATGAAATAATTACTCCAGTGGGGTCCCAGTTCATCCAACGTTCGCACTCCAGAGAACAGAAAGCCTAAATAATCATAGGCTGAATCAGATGACGCAATTCATTTAGCAGAGCCTTACTGATTTTTCCATCCCTAATGGCGCTGCCAATTTTTTCGAATTCATCCAGGTTGAGCAGAAGGCGTCGGTCGCCCAGTTTGGGCAACGCCTGCTTTAACCAATCTTCTAGAACAATGTAGGGTCTATCGAGAAATGCTTGGCGATTGGGAATCGTAGGTAACTCAACCCCTTGACTGTGACTATCTCGACGGATGGCGCGGACTAAACCCTGACACAAGGCTGCTTCGTCAGTGGTTATGGCAGCGCTTTGCATATCCAGATAGACAGGCAGCACATCACTGGGTAACAGGCGCGACAGATTAAGCAGAAAGGAACTTTTGCCGCACCGACGGGGGCCATGCAGAACCAGGGTGGGGCGGTTGCGATCCAGGATAAGACGCACGATCTCATCAGCGAAGGCTTGACGGCCTTTAAACAAATGAGTGCGATCTTGACGCAGAGGGGTACCGTATTGGAATGGATTAATTAGTTCGCCTTGGGACTCTGCTTGTTGATGTTCCAGCTCTAGCTGTACAACTCGCTGCCAGCGTTCCAGGACAGGTCGCCAGCGTTTTACGGTCCTTGGGCTTAACCCGAGTCCGGGCAACTGGGCCTGGAGCATACCAAGATTATGCAGAATGCGCTCTAATCCGCGTTCACGGAGAGCCGCATTGCCTGCTTTCAGCGCTGCATCAATGTCTTTGGCAAATCCCTGCAGCCGGGGGAGCAGGGTGGAAAGTTCAGTATCAATCTCAGGCAGAGGCCATGAACCCGTCTGTTCTTCAAGTTCAGTTTCGGATTGGTAGAAGGTAGGCGCTAATAAGGGGAGTAGAGGATGCTCACGAGTCGCTGTCAATAACAGCTCCGGAATTGTGTTCACAGCTGCTAACTGATCCGCCACAATTTGCGGACGGGCTTGTTTTAGGGTGATGTTGAAACTGGGCAGAGACGATGCTTGCATCTGCTGAAAGGTTGATAACGCAGCTGAAGGATTAATGCGGAAAGCATCGGCCAAAATGCGATCGTGGTTGGGCAAGGGTAGCCAAAGCAGTTCACTTTTATGAGGGGGGAGTAGTTCTAAGAACTGCAAAGGTTTGAAGTCAAATCGGTTAATCCACGGTAAGGAGGGCAAAAGACTGAGGGGCAACCAGACTAACCAGTCGGGCAGAAGGCGGTTGTACCCCAAGAAAGTGACTGGGATTGCCAATAGTGATTTTAGTCCCAGGTTCTCGACGCCGAGTGCAACCAAGACTAATGCTGTAATAAAACCGAGCCATTTTTGCTGTGCAGAGGCAAGACTGACCGCAACCAGCCCACAGATTAAAACAAACCAGGGTAAAGGTAAAGTGGCGCTGGTCGCCAAACCGTCTGCTACACCACCCGCCACGCTGCCTGCCACGACAACTGTTGCTACAATTGCCGTGACAATGACAGTCACGCTGCCCACCACACCGTGTACTAAGCTGCTTGCTACGACAACCGCTACGATAAACGCCACGCCGCCTGCCATGCCGCCCGCCACGCCGCCCACCACAACTCTCGCTACATCGCCTACTAAGCCGTCCGCCACCTCGTCTGCCACACCATTCATCACACCATTCGCCACAACAATCTCCATGATGCGCTCCACCTCATCCGCCACGCCGCCCACTACGCCGTCTGCTACGCCGAATGCCACAACAACTGCCATGCCGAATGCTGCAACAACCGCCACGATAACTGCCACACCATCCGCATCTTCATTAGATGAAATTTGATTCTGATAAAAATATAAAAAAATTCCTGTCAGGCTTGTTAGAAGTATTGCAGGTAACCAGTTTTGGGTGGCGAACCAGCTGCCCAGTAAAACACTGAATGTCCCTCCCAGAAATAAGGTTTTTCGGGCTAGGAAAAGATGATTCTGCTGCAGGCATCCTCTTACAAAAAGGAGGGTTGCCATCAGAACAACTGTGCCGATCGCCAGTCCTTCTGCCAACTTTGATAGAGGAGGGAGGATTCCGGATAAGCTGAGCCATGATTCGACAACCTGGGCGTAAAGCTCAGGCTTTTGGCTGTAAGTCAAGCTAAATAGCAGGGGGACATGGAGGCTCATGGGCAAAAACCAAACGCCAATCCCATACGTGATCAGTAATACCGACGGTAACAATAGCCAATCAAAAGCCTGACCAGATGCTGAGATGAGTCCTAACAGGGGCAAGCTGAAGCCAAGGATCAGAAGCAGATATTGACTAATGAAGCGGGGGTTGGCGCGTAGCAGCAAAATATCGCTGAAAAGTGTATCAGGTCGCTGCTCATCTTGTGCCGGTACAGGCGCCCAGGCATTCATCCGCTGCTGCAGACGAGACGGACAAAACATAGCCCAGTACCATAACTCCCAGGTTTCCCGCAAAAAGCACCTCATCGCTGACCTCGGATAAACTCGGCAAAGGCGTCGCTGAACAAACGGCCATCGAAACGCAACAGCCCATAACGTTGAAGGGTCTCAATGATGGCTTGGTCTGGTTCAGCTAAGTCAGGAATACCAGTAGCATGGCGCAAAGCATGCTGCTCTGGATTGGTCAAATCGGCCCAAAGTTCTTGGAAACGAGGCGTCGCTTGAAAGACAAACTCCCTCCGCGCGGTTTCAGGATCATTGTGTTGCCAGAGCATCGCCGCCGCCATCTGGACATAAAAGGGGAACCCCCCCGCCAGATCATCAATCCACTCTTGTAGGGGAGGCAGGTCTTTCGCCCCGACAGCGCCTTCGTAACCAAACCCATCCTGAACTAACTCATGCCAGGCATCGTCTTCCAAGGCCCCCAAAATCGTTGTGCCAAAAATATTGGCAAAGGGAGAAGTCAACTGCGACATTTTGTAGATTTCACTCAGCGGACTTTTACTAGCAATAACCGTTGTTAGTAATCCGGCACAGTTTTTGGCCCGCCAATCTTCCCCCCAATCTTGAAACAATTCCAACCGTCTGCTAAGCGCCTCAAACTCATCAAACATCACAATCAAGCGATACCCTTGATCGCGCAGCGCGAGCAAACCATCCTCTACCTCAAAGGGGTCATCATTAGACTCTTGTGGCCAGGGTTCTACACCCGTGAGTCTTCTGACACCTCGCCTGAGTCCCTCAATAATACCGGCGGGGGCGTGATACGGGGCATTTTGTAGATCCAACGAGATAATCAGAGGGGTTTGCTCGGGCTGGCAGAATTCTTCTGTACATTCTCTGATGTAGCGCAAGAGTGACGTCTTGCCGCTCCGCCGCAGTCCCACAATGTTGATGGACTGAGCCGTCATGGCGCCAATCCGATTTTTTACAGATATTATTGCCTGACGACGCCCATAGAATCGCTCTGGCGACACAGGGGGGCCAAATTCAAATGGATTCGCGCCTATCCGGGCAATGGATGGGAATTCTACCATGCTTCCATTTGGCTCTGCAGTCACAGAATTCCTAGTAAGCTCCTTAGCTGCTTTCCGGATACTCTGCACAATGTTTACAAACGCCTGATCCCGATTCTCCCAGGTTGTCACCGGCTTCCCGTTCTCTGGCAAAGGCTGCAACTGGCCAAACGGCGCACTCCGCCAATTGTCCACAGGTCGCAGAATGACTGGAATCACATCAGCTAGACCGGCTTCATGCCGCTCCATTGCCTGCCTCAGCTCCACGTCATAGCAATAATCCGATGCTAGAAAGTCAGCGCTCACCAACAGTAGAATCACCCTGGCAGTTTCTAGATGCTGATCGATCTGGTTAGCCCATTCCGTTCCTGGGTAATTTTCCGGTTATACCAAGCAGTAGTTTCTCCCTGTCGCTCCAATAGCCTAAGGTGCTTCGCCAGTTCGTCCCGTAAGTCCTCATCTTCATGGGCATAGGAGAAAAAGACTTCAATGGGCTGTATAGCTGGCATGGTTGAATTTGCTTAAGGTCTAGCGACTTTAATATACGCTGTTTCCCCAGGTGGTGCGATCGCCCTCTAAAGATACGTTACGCATCGACCATAGCAGTCCTAAATCAGTCGTAAATTCTATGGAACAGGGATTATTGTCAAATAAGGATTGCAAGATTCTAAAAAGTATTTTGTATTTACAAATCATTTAGGATGCTATACAACAGCTGAATAAAGCTTAACTATCCGAAATGCTCAAACCCTCATTCAACCGCCATGGTTCAATGGTGCGATCGCCCCTTTCGATCTCCAGGCGCGTCAGCTTTTAAGGCTTGGCGATATGAGGCGCGATCGCGAAGAGACCATTGCCCCTGCATTGTAAATATCGGTCTTAAGCTTCAAAGTCAGACTTTGCTTAATCAAATACTGAACTTAGCTGTTAGGAATCTGCAGTTAAATAATGTCCCATCCCCCCATCCCCCCATCCCCCCCTTCTAAGGAGACTTTATTTTCACCCTAATCCCTCAGGGGCGCGGTTGATGATTTTCTTGGCGCTAGAATAATATCGATTGTGCTACAGGCCCATCAAGAATCTGAATCGGTGCGACTCAAGGCGATGTGCAACATAAAAAACTCAAGGTAAGAAAAACGTACTGACCCCATGCGTCTAATGATAAGGAACTCCAAAAGCAGAGGTAGGACGGGGCTACCTAGCGATCGGTTGGGTGATTCATAATGATTGGGTCTAGTCGTTTTCAAGTTCGGTGGATTTTAACCGTTCTGGCAGGGATACTGACCGTGTTTTTGGTTTTGGCGGCGCAACCTGTCGGGTCCCAATCGATCTTATCCAGTCCAACGGATAGTCTGGCTAGCACGGATAGTCTGGCTAGCAAAGCCCCTGTCGTGGTTGATGGCCGTGTGTTATTTCAGGTGGGGGGGATTGAAGCTTTCTCGCCCAAACAGCGGGCTGATTTTGCCAATACGGTGCTCAAAAATACGTTGCAATCGACCGCTCTTGACCAGCCTCTTCGAGTCAGAGTCAGCAGTCGCGGAGAACTGGCGACGATTCGTGTCAACAATCGTCATCTCCTCACCATCACCCAGGGAGACTTCATGATGGGGGTCGAGCCGGGAGAGCAGGCTGAAGACTGGGCTCAAAAAATTCAAACTGCGCTTGACCGGGCTCAACTGGAACGAACGCCCGTCTATCGACGGCGAGCATTGTGGCATGGGTTAGGGTGGGTAGCGGGCGCTATCGTCTTCCACTTTGGCGTCTATTGGGGACGTCGGCAAATACGGCGTCAGTTGGCCCGCAAAGGCTCCAGGATCTCTCGCTGGCCAATGAAATCGTTTCTGCTGCCAATGTCATTGGGCTTGCAGATTGGGGTCTGGTTAATAGCGGGCCTTTGTTTCAGTAATTTGTTCCCCCTATCCCGATTCTGGCGCTATCAGCTGATTAATTTTCTCATCAAAACCTTTACAGCTCCCGTTTTCTCTCTAGGTGAGCAGGGCTTTTCAATCTTGGATTTGCTGAAACTGGTGGTTTTGGCGATTGGGCTTTGGGTCATGGTGCGGAGCTTGACTCTGGTGTTCAAATCCCGATTCTTACAGGCTGCTGGCGCCCAGCGGGGGGTGCAGGATGCGATCGCCATCCTGATGCAGTTTGCCCTCACGGGGTTGGGGTTGATTGTCCTTCTGCAAGCATTCGGCATCAATATCAGTTCCCTAGCGCTGCTAGCAAGTGTGCTTGGGGTCGGGATTGGCTTTGGGCTGCAAAATATCGCCAATAACTTCATCAGTGGTCTGATTATTCTGTTAGAGCGTCCCATTCAAGTCGGTGATTTTATCAATTTAGGGGATCTGGCGGGCACAGTGGAGCGCATTGGCGCTCGCAGCACTGAAATTCGCACTCTGGATCTAGTCACGATCATCGTGCCCAATTCTGAGTTCATTGAAAATAAGGTGATCAACTGGAGTCATGGTCACCCAGTCTCCCGGCTGCATATTCCCTTGGGGGTGGCTTACGGCTCCGATATCAAGCAGGTTCGAAAATCCGTACTGGAAGCCGCCAAGACCCATTCTGAGGTATTGCGCTATCCGAGCCCACAGCTTTGGTTCAAGGGGTTTGGGGATAGTTCGCTGGACTTTGATCTATTGGTGTGGATTCGAGAACCTCGTCACCAGTTCCAGGTCACTAGCGATCTTTACTATTTGCTGGAAGCCAATTTGCGGCGACGCCAGATTGAGATTCCCTTCCCACAGCGAGATTTGCATATCAGGTCGCCCGAAATTGATAAAATTGCAGA
>JAKSDM010001404.1 GCA_022360135.1 Pseudanabaenales cyanobacterium
GGGTGGATTTATGGTGTTATATCGCTCAATCAGATAGTGGAGATCTGGCATAAACAAATTCCCCAGATCATCCGGGCTGAGGGTGTCCGGATGATCTGGAGAAGCCGGGCTGAGGCATGGCTGATCAGTGAACGAAATCACTCGCGATAGCCGCACCAAAACGCCGTAGGCGTCGTTGTCCATCATTTGGGCCGCCCGTTGAGCCGCTAGCTCATCTGCTCCGGTGGCCAACCGCATCTGTCCCTGGCGGCAAACCTGCCCCGTCGCTGTTTCCAGACCTTGAGGCAGCTCAAATGGCACATTGGTGGTGATGGCGGAACGACTTGAGCCCATATCAGAGGGGAAACGAGTGGTCGTGAATGGGATCGTCATCATGCGGTCGCCAATTCTTCAGTCGGGTTTTCGTTCAGCCCGGTTGCAACACCGTCAAGGTTATCTGTAGTATCAGGATTGGCGGGGAGATTAATGCGGCGATAGAGGGTTTGCAGATAGCTCAGATCAGAGGCGAACATGTTTTCAATGATCTGGGGCGTCACCTCGGTTATCTCCCCCAATTGCACAATCACCCGCGCCAAAATAATCACCGTGGCGTAGGCTGGGTTGGCCTGCACCCGAGGATCTTGCATCGGTAGAATTTCATCTATCGCCCGCGATCGCCGCATGACCCCAACCTGATGCACTTGGCCCCTCTCATCCACATACCCCGTGGGCAATTTAAATTCAAATTCTGTCTTCATTGTTCCTCCCGAATTTAATTCAAAATTCAAAATTCAGAATTCAAACTGGAAATCCTTCAGTGGGAGCCACTGTTATTGCAACCCAAAGTTGGGGGCTGGAGGGCCTCAAAAGTCTCCCATCTCATCGCCGATATTTCCAAATGTTAAATTCGCCAGCAGTACCTTCTCTAAGGCAAAGGGAAATCAGATTCAAAGTCCCTCTCCCTCGGGGAGAGGGATTTAGGGTGAGAGTCAAAACTAAGGGTTGTAACATAGGCTAGGTTTATATTTTCAAAATTCAAAATTATTTGAATTTTGAATTGAATTATGATGTGTCATTGTCGAGCTAACCCTAATTAACCCGACTAAGGCTTTCACAGGCAATTTCTAAATCTTCAAAGGTCAGATCTGTGCTTGTCACCATGCTGTCTGACACGGTGTAGCTGACTGGCCAGGCGGCTTCAAACTGAAACCGCGCTCCGACCGAACCATCTTGACGGTAGAGCGTGAGCGAGCCATCTTTGCAGGCCTCAGGCCAGCCGCCCGCTTGAGCGTCATCTATCCAACGCCATAGCGCTTTAGACGCACTCATACCCCGCCGTAGGTTGATGTTATCAATCTTCTCTAGCCCTGGAATTTTGCTGCGATGAATGCGCCCTACCGAGGCGCCGCTACGTCCCCAACTTTCTGGAAAAGACTCGGCGAACTCAATCGTGTCTTGGTAATATTTCAGTCCCTTGCATTCCATAAATAACCCATCTACCCCCTCAGTGCTGCCATTCAGATGTAGCTCAACATAGAAGCGGGAGGCTGTGAGATATTCAAAGAAGGTGGTAGACGCAGCGTCAGCCATTGCTCAAGTGATCCTCCTAAAATACATTGCATTAAACCCGACTGAGACACCAGAGCTGGGTCTAATAGCAGCTCCCAGTAAAGGCTTTCAATTATGAATTATTCATGATCCTTAGAAAGCCGCTGGACCAGATGAACCAGCCGAGACCGCCTGCGAGAGCGCGCCGATGTTGGACCCGCCGGTCGGCACGCGGA
>JAKSDM010001181.1 GCA_022360135.1 Pseudanabaenales cyanobacterium
CGTCTCAGCCATGGGCTGATGCAGAAAAGGCGGCGTTGAAATACTCACTGCCTGCACATCCGGTAGCGCCACAATCTCTTCTACGGTTTGGCAAGCGTGGGGAATGCCATGGGTTTGGGCGATCGCCTTTGCTTTTTCTCGCTCCCCATGATATACCGCCACCACCTGAGTCCGATGGTGGGCCTGGAAACCCGGAATGTGAATCTTTTGACCAAATCCTGCGCCAACGACGGCGACACCAAGCGAAGACTGAGTCATTGTCATTTTGCTAAGCATTATGGGGTAATACCCATTCTTATCTTCAGTTTGAACTGTTACAAATGACCTCAATACTACGACATAACTCTTAGAAGAAATTGGCGGGGAATGCAATTCTGGCTCAAAGCTAACGATTAGGGAGGACAACCTGAATGAATCAAGTGCGATCGCCTGCCTCAGGAGATGATTTTCCTGAAGCGGCTGTTACCGCATTAGCCAATCAAACCGATGAAGAGCTTGCACAAGTCGCTAGTGACGACCACAACGTTTTCGCGATGCTGTATCGTCGCCATGTAACGGCTATTTATCGTTATTTCCTGGCAAAAGTTGGTGCAGTTCATGATGCTGAAGACTTAACCACACAGACATTTGAGGCGGCTTTACACCATATCGCCAGTTATCAAGGCATCGGAAAAATTTCGGTCGTGGTTGCTAGGAATTGCACGACGTAAAGCAGCAGACCACTTTCGCCGACAACGGGCAAAAGCGACGCTGCCGCTAGAGTTCGCACAATAATATTTCAAATCCAGACAATCCGTTCGAAGAGCGCATTGATCAACAATTGCGTTTAGAACTGGTCGCTAGCATGTTGCACAACTTGACGCCAGAACGGGCAGAAGCATTAGCTCTAACCGACATTCCGAACTCCCAACTGGCACATTGAATATTTAAACAAACCAAATATGCAGAAATACTCATTTCTGCGAATAATAATTTTATGAATTTCAACGAGCCGCTGCATTACCGATAGCAAACGTCATGACCAAGCGTCTAACTCGCCGCCGCTAGCTCAAGGGGTTCATAATACAGAAGCATCAGCTTTTCTGGCTTAATCGCCAGCATGGCGTAAGCCTGACCATCTGCTTGCGCAAATTCAATCTCAAACGCCTCACCCTGACCCAGTTCTTCCACCACTGTGCCTACCTGCCCTCGACGCAGTAGAATCTTACCGCCTGAAAGAAACCGCTGGGCTTTAGTATCTTCTGTTAACGCAACTGTATCATGAAGATGAATTTTTCTCATCGATTCCTCCTCAGGTCTCAATGGGGTAAACACTAGTGAGTCTTGGGTATTGCTCTCCTCGCCGAACAATCCAGGCGCTCCGAACCATTGATGTACCCACGCCTGTGGTTAACGGAAAGTCGATCACATATCGGTCGCCATATTGGTCAGACATAGTCAAGATCGCATCGGATGCGATCGCAATTTCCAAGAGCGCTGTAACCAGTACCTCCTTATTTTCTATGGTAATACCCAGTTTTGAGCAAAACAGCCTTGCCTTATGCCTACCACTGGAATGAATAAAATCCAAGGCATAGGTTTCGAGCTTTTGAATGATTTGATTTCGGTTAGCAGCATCCCCATACGGTAACTTCAAGTGCTAATCTCCCAATAGAACTCGCATCGCCTTCAACGCAGGCCGCTTCCTCCCATTACTCACCTTTGCCAACCAATAATGAACCTCCCAATTGCTCATCACAACAATTCCATCCGCAATATTCGCAATCTGCTCCAGCTTCGAGAGCGGCTGCAACCTTTGAAATAGCAACGCCGTCAGACTCACCCCCAACTGCTCATCTAACACATAGGGCTTCTACCGCTTATAGCTCAACGTTTGCAGGTCATAATTATTTGCCTTCAAGCATTTGTAAATCGCCTATTGCGCCTGCACCAGCGGTTTAACCTTCAAACGCCTCACCTGCTTCGCCGCAGGTTGCTTCTTTTGGATTCCGAGACAGCGCTTGCTGTAGCCTCCTGATTTCTTGACCTTCTACCGCTACAGACAGATCAAAGTTGAACATAATCTTGAGGAGCAAATCAATTCCTCTACTTCGTTTGATTTGTTCAATCCGTACTGAATATTCAAAAAATAATGGATTAGAATATAAAGGTGAAGCTGCTAACCGGAGTCTGAGTTTTCCAAACTCTCTGTATGTGAACCTAGAAGAGTGTAAGTTTGAGGAAAAAAACTTCATTGAAGAAGTAGGACTGCTGTTTGAGATGGTTGGACTGCCTCGGATGGCGGGTCGTATTTTGGGCTGGTTATTGATTTGCGATCCTCCCCATCAGTCAAACTCTGAACTCACTGAGGCGCTTCAAGCGAGTAAAGGCTCTATCAGCACGATGACTCGCCTATTGATGCAAATTGGGCTGATTGAGAAGATGAGTCTACCAGGGGAACGGCGGGACTACTTCCGAATTAAGCCTAATGCCTGGTCTCAAATTACCAAGCAACGCATTTCTCAGACCAAAGCGTTTAGAGAGCTAGCGGAAAAAGGGCTCACACTGCTCAACAATGCAGCTCCCCAGAAGCAACAAAGATTGGTCGAAATGTATGATATCCATGCTTTTTGGGAACGTGAGCTACCCCTTTTGGATCAGCGTTGGGAAAAGGAGCAATGGCAAAGGCGGCAGCGGATGTTAACCCCTAAACCAGTGAATGAAGGGTTCAGGCAGGATGAATCCGATCCCTGATTGGATGACGCCAGTGGATAAAGCGCGATCGCATGGGGTTCCTCCATGAGGAATAAAAGACTCTTGACTGTTAGCCATTAGCCTTTAGAAAAACCTTGGCTAGTAGCCAAGCAATTGGTTAATGACCCATTAGGCCGCCATCGCTAAATAACATCCCATCCACCCATCCATTCATAGTCTTCTACGGGGACTTTATTTGTATGCTAATCCCTCAG
>JAKSDM010000509.1 GCA_022360135.1 Pseudanabaenales cyanobacterium
AATAGAGCCCGAATATGAAGAAATATACCATCCCTCTTCCAATTAATAAGAGTAGCGCAATACCCAATAACAGCGGCCACAATGGCTGTTGTTGTTCAGTCGGTTCAGATGAGTGAACAACCGATACAGATTCGTTTGACGCCGGTTGAGCGAAGGGTGATCGGACAGGCTTAGACTGGGCCGGCGCTGATCGGGCAGACTTAGACTGGGCCGACGTGGGTTTGGCCGGCGCTGATTGGGCCGACGTAGACTGGGCAGATGTCGATTGAGTCGGCGTGGGTTTGGCCGACGCTGATTGGGTTGACCTAGACTGGCTAGACGTGGGCTGGGAAGACGTGGGCTGGGAAGACGTGGGCTGCGCAGGGACCGATTGTGTAGGCGTGGGTTGCTCAGGGGTCGATCGGGCCGACGTAGACTGAGCCGGCGCTGTTTGTGCGGGAGTCGATTTTTGAGCCAGTTTTGGCGGCGGTAATGCTTTAGGAATGGCCAATTCGGGATGGATAGCGATTTGGGACGATTGGGTTATTTGGATTTGAATCAGGCCTACCGTCACATTGTCATGACCATTGTAGGTATTGGCCACTTCGATCAATCGTCGCCCTGCCACAGTGAAGGTCTGTTGCCCCTCAAAAACTGGGAGAATTTCTGTGGGCCAAAACGTCTCAACCTGATCGTTGTCGCTTAAGCCGTCAGAGCAGAGGAGGAATATACTGTCTTCGTCCAGAATAAATCGTTGAACCGTTGGGTAAAGACTCTGGGAGGATCCCATACCCAAGGCTTGCACCAAACTACCCGCTCCTGGTTGTTGTAGCGCATCTCGGTAGAAGCCATATCCCAAACGAACTTCACGGGTTGCTACGTCATCGTCCAGGGTGGCTTGACGACAGCTAAAAGGGCTGATCCGATATGCCCGACTATCGCCGATATGGGCAAGATAGAGTTCATAGCCATGGAGGAAGGCCATTACCAGGGTTGTGCCCATGCGCTCACGAGCCGACCGTTGCTCCTGATCATTGCGTTGAGAAATGGCGTCATTAGCGGCGCAAATTTCTCGCTCAAGCCCAACCATGAGAGTTGTGGGGTCAAGTGGCGCTTGTTTGAGCAAGGGTTGGAGCGCTTTCTGAATAACCTCGATCGCTAGTTTGGAAGCGACATCCCCTGACTCGTGTCCGCCAATTCCATCACAAACAATGAGTAAGGGAATGGGATGGGGTAAGCGGGTCTGTCCAGCCCCAATGGTATAGGTATTAACCGAACCGCTGGGTGGGAAGCAAGCGTCTTCATTGCGCTGGCGAGTCGGCCCTTGGTCTGTATAGGTGGCGAGCTTAAATTCCAGGTTTTGTCCTTGACCACAAACGTCAAGCCCAGCGTCTAAACAAGTCACCAGTTGTTCTGTCGTTTTGAATTGATCGTGACAGAGCTGCTGACAAAGTTCCTGGAGAAACGTTGTAATTCCCGGCTGCGCTGTCTTGATCAGAGGCATCCAGGATTGACCCAGTTGACTTAAGGTAGGACTTGATCGGGAGTCTGACTGATCTCGAGACAGCTCCAGCAATCTGAGAATAGAACCATCGACTCGCAATAACTTAGGCGTAATCAGGCTAGAGGCGACTTGCTCTAGTTGGAAGTGTTGCCAGAGTTTGGCAATTTGCCAGAGCCAATTCAGTTGTCTTAGCGATGAGGCTGACTCCCAACCTTGCTGCAGAGTGGGCAGTAACTCAACTGCAACCACTAATTTAGGAGAAAATATTTCAGTCGTGATTTCCGTTGTCTCTTGAGGCTTTGGCAGGACTATCGTTCTGTCAAGCATCGTGTCGCTAGCGTTGAAGTCAGTGCGAATAGCCGCTTCCTCTAGCAACAGCACTGTTCTGGTCTGCTTTCCTAGCTGAAAAGTTAGGAGGCAGTAGGGGCGGGGCACCTGAAGCGGATAAATTGACAAATGTAAGTAAGGAAAAACAGACGCTGGAATTTCTCCAAACGATTCAGGTGGGATACCGGGTTTGGTATCCAAGAAAATTCGTCCCTGCTTGAGTTGATAGCGATCGGCCAATAGATCGCCCGGTTCTAACTCGTCCAAATCTTTCCCCACAGCCCATAGATATCGATGAGGCAAAGCTGTGTGGCAGACCTGACAAAAGCGGTTGGTCTCTGAATTAGGTGTCTGGCAGCTGGGGTTGGGGCAGTAAATCACAGACCTTCGTCTGCTAGAGCGCAATTAAGGGAATAAAACATAGAAGAGAGAAGCGTTAGGGTTATACAGCTTCATTGGGGATCACCTGAGGTAATCCCATACTGTAGTTGAGGGCGCGACTCTTAAGGTTATAGTTGATTTGACCGCTTTGTAGCAGTGATCTGACAAAATGTTCCAAATCAGAGCCGATGCGACGAAGATTATAATCGCTCAGATCTTCGCCGCTGTATTCCTCAACAAGTTGGTCAAAGGCTCTATAAACTTGCTGAAGAGCTTCCTCACTCCAGTTAAACTCATTGTCAGGATCAACATCTAGAGTGAGCACGCTGTCACTAGGGACAAGTTCATTATCCTTAACTTCAGCCGTATAAATATGAATGTGACGGGTTGTGGATTTTAGCAACATCAGCAGCTACAGGATTGCTTTTATCTAAGACTGTTTGTCATTTTAAACGGTTGACGCCATGTTCGGTGTAGAAGTCGCCATAGGGCTTTGCCTAATTCCTGCTTCTGAATCAATATTCCATCCCCGATCGCCCATTACCCGGAAACTTAGGCGCAAACAGCCAACCCAAATCCCAGATTATCTATCCTATGTCCCCAAGATGGAAAATGCCAATTTTCTGAAACTTTTATTCATTCGCCATGCTCAGTCCGTTGGCAATCAGCAGCATCGGATGGAGGGGCTGGCAGATTCTGAGCTTTCGCAGGCAGGTAAAATCCAGGCGGAAAAATTAGCTCAAAGACTGAGGCAGGAATTTTGGCGACCTTCCCATATTTATTGCAGTCCCCTAGAGCGGGCAGCGCAGACACTAGAGATTCTATTGGCGCCCTACGGAATTGGACC
>JAKSDM010001021.1 GCA_022360135.1 Pseudanabaenales cyanobacterium
AGTACTTTCTTACCCCGCCTTGCCAAAGCAACGGAAATGTTGCAGCTAGTTGTTGACTTTCCTATACCACCTTTGCCGTAGACAGAGAGTTTCACGCTAGTCGTCTCCTAATAATCGTGTCCCAGTCGTGTGATCTAGAGAATTAAATGTGGGTTCGCACCAACTGAATCTGATGGGTGTGTTGATTTACTGATTAGCATTATTGTCAAACTGCAGCCTTAGGGGAAGGGGGGTCAGAAATGAATTCAGGACTCTGCACTTCAAAGCTGCTGTCTGAATCTACCAGAGACAGTTAGGTGATTCTGATTCTATTTGAATCCTCATTTATCTGGCTTATCAAATTTTAGTCAACCACTAAAATAAAAATGGGAACAAAAGAA
This sequence comes from Pseudanabaenales cyanobacterium, assembly GCA_022360135.1. Lineage (GTDB taxonomy): Bacteria > Cyanobacteriota > Cyanobacteriia > Phormidesmidales > Phormidesmidaceae > JAKSDM01. The sequence continues at coordinate 381 of JAKSDM010001021.1, forward strand.
AAATTTTTTATTTGATCGGATTTTTAATGTTTTTCAGCCATTTTCCAGGCTCAAAATCTAGATTTCATCAGCCCTTCCCGAGATAGGTCGAACCCGATCAATACTATTGATCGGGTTCTTAAGCTGGGCTCAGACTTTCTCTAAAATCCCCAAAGACCTTGCTGAAGGTCGTTTCGAGCCCGCCAGAGAGGGATTTTCTAGAACTTTAGGAAAAATTTCTAGAAACCTTGCTTGCTCCAAGTAGATGATTGCGATCGCTTTCAATATCAATCCACCGCAATCCTGATAAAACTCAGCTTAAAGCGACAAATGGCTGGTTTGTTAAAAATGATAAATTTATTGCTTCTAGGCTTGGGATGATCTAAATTTCGAGGCGTTCCTGCAGTTGAATTCCCACTTGCAATTCTCCCAACACATTTGGCATGGCAGCGTTGAAGATTCCCAACTGCTGATTTCGCCATCGCTTAAATCTAAGCACCTCTTGATCGATCTGCCGACTAATCTCTATCGCCCTTTTGGAAGGACTTGGGGAAGGCTCCATCAACTGAATTTTGAAGGCCACCTGCTTGATCAAAAGTTGGCGGTCCTCAGTTTCAATATCAACATTGATGTCTAGCCTATCTGAGTGGGAGAAAATACTCTCGATCGCCTGTTCAATGAAGAATTCTGTGATATCGGGCTTAAATTCCTGGATGTAAGCATCCAGGACCTCCAATAGTGTCCCCTCAAGCTTGGCGTGTTTGCTAAAGTAGGCGACTTTTTCAGCGATCGCCCAAAATTTAGGCTCAACCGGAGCGATCAACGCCTTTTGCAAATTGAACTTTGACACCACCCTGTGAATCAGGTCCTTGGCTTCTGCCTTGCTAATCCACCGATCTTCTATGATTGGAATGATCGATTTGACAACCTCAACCAGCTGATTCTCTAGAAGGTTCGGTGCAAATTGCTGGACATAGGCTGCTAGCACACTAAGGGCGGTTCTTTCCTTCTCTATTCGCCAGTTATAAACCTTTTGGGCGATTAACTTGAACTGGACATCCAACCAACGAACGGCGGCAACCCTTGAATCAAATTGCGAGACAACCGTTTGAATCAGCGGCTCAATTTCCGCCTTAGTCAGCTTTAACGTATCAATAGCGGCGATACTAGCGCCGATAATCGCCTCCAGAGCTTCACCAGACTCAGGTTGACCAAACTTTTGAACATAGGCGTCTAGAATACCTTGTACTTGCTGAATGTGTTTTGAGTCAACCATGCGTGAACTTCTCCATAAATCGAATGGCTAGCATAGGCCCAGCCCAATCAATTGAGTTGCGGAACGAGCCTCAGTTTTTGATATGATGACTTTTTGATACATC
>JAKSDM010000514.1 GCA_022360135.1 Pseudanabaenales cyanobacterium
GTCGCCTTTAGTCCGGATGGACAACGCATCGTCAGTGGTGGCGGGGATGGCGCGGTGCAGCTATGGGGTTTGGATGGCGATCCTATTGGCCAACCCTTTCAAGGCCCTGAAAAGGAAGTCTCTGCAGTTGCCTTTAGTCCAGATGGGCAGAGCATTGTCAGTGGCGATGAGGACGGTGTAGTGCGGCTGTGGAGCTTGGATGGCGATCCCATTGGCTCCCCTTTCCGAGGCCATATGGGGGTAGTCTCGTCAGTGATCTTTAGCCCGGATGGCCAGCAGATTGCTAGTGGCAGCGCAGATGGCGCTGTAAGGCTATGGGCTTTGGACGGCGGCTCCATTGGCTCACCCTTCCTAGGTCATGTGGGCGGGATTAATTCAATCGCCTTTAGTTCAAAGGGTCAGCACATCGTCAGTGGCGGTGCAGATGGTGTGGTGCGGCTATGGGCTTTGGACGGCGTTCCGATTGGCCAACCCTTTCAAGGTCCTGAGGAGGGAGTCTCTGCAGTCGCCTTTAGTCCGGATGGGCAACGCATTGTCAACGGTGATTGGAATGGTGCGATGCAGCTGTGGAGCTTGGATGGCGATCCCATCGGCCCGCTTTTTCAAGGTCATGCAGGTGTGCTGATAGATGTGGTCTCTGTGGTCGCCTTTAGTCCGGATGGGCAACGCATTGTCAGTGGCGGGGGGGATGGCGCGGTGCGGTTATGGAGCTTAGATGGCAGTCCCATGGGTCCACCCTTCCAAGGGCATCCAGGCGGAGTCTCTGCGGCGGCCTTTAGTCCGGATGGGCAACGCATTGTCAGTGGCGGCGCAGATGGCGCGGTGCGGCTGTGGGGTTTAGATGGCGATCCTATTGGCTTGCCCTTTCAAGGTCATATAGGGGTGATTTCTTCAGTGGCCTTCAGTCTGGATGGACAGCGCATTGTCAGTGGCGGTTGGGATGGCGCGGTAAGGCTGTGGGACTTGGAGGGCGCCCCCATCGGTCAACCCTTTAAAGGTCTGCAAGAGAGAGTCTATTCGGTGGCCTTTAGTCCGGATGGGCAACGCATTGTCAGTGGCGGTGAGGATGGCGCGGTAAGGTTGTGGGGCTTGGATGGCAGTCCCATCGGTTCACCTTTTCAAGGCCATGCGGGGGGGTTAATTCGGTGGCTTTTAGCCCGGATGGACAGCGCATTGTCAGTGGCGGTGAGGACCGTACGGTGCGGCTGTGGGGTTTGGATGGCGACCCCATTGGTCAACCTTTCCAAGGCCATATAGGTGAGGTCTATTCGGTGGCCTTTAGTCCAGATGGGCAACGCATTGTCAGTGGTGGTGGGGATGGCGCAATACGGCTGTGGCGGAGTTCCTGGGAAAGCTGGCTGCAGGTGGCTTGTAGACGCCTGCAGGATCATCCTTTACTTACCCAGCCCGAAACTGTGATAGCTGATAAAGATTTCAGGGTGGTGGCCCTCGGCGCTCGGGAGGCTTGCGATCGCAGAGTTTGGAGTCAGGAAGCTGTGAGTCGGCGGCCTGCTTTACGGTGGGAGAGAATAGTGGGTCTATTGGCTGGAGAATTTGAACCCGTTGGCTCAACCCCTCGACTGGTTGCTTACCGACGTACTGGCTCATAGAACTGAAGCCGCCCCGTCCCTATCCTTTGCCCTTGAGAGGATTTGTTTGGCGGAAAGGCTGTCAGTCTGTAGATGTAAGTCCCTTCATCAGGATTTCGGTTAGCCCGTAGAGCAATCGTAAATTCCCGACCAGGCCGTACTGGAGGATCAAACGTAACGGTGAGGGTTTTGGCCGAGGTGTCATTTGCAACTAAGCTCAAAGGCAGAGGTGCGCCGCGATTATTACGCCTGCCCTCAAAGGCATGCGTCTCCCGCATACTGAATCTAGGATAGTCATGCCCCTCTATCTGTTTAAAGGTAACCTGTTCCAGGGATTGGGCGGCATCTGCTGGCAGGTTGATGGTGAAATAATAGCTTGATTCTCGGTGTTCCGTTCGATTGGGCGCACTGACATCGATCAGCCCTAGAGGTTGGGCGAAATAAACTGAGCGTGATGGATTTTGAGCGACAGGCGGAGCAGGCAAATCTTCCAGGGTAAGGGGTAATTTGCGCGCCTCATTCAGGAAGAGATTGACTGGAATGCCCAAATTAAATCCAGCCAGAATCTCAGTTGGGTCATATTCGTAATTCGGCAAATAGACCTCTCGCCCTTCTGCCTGGCCATGGATACCCACGACTTTACCATCTTTATTGAAGATGGGACCCCCACTCATCCCTGCGCGAGTAGTGTTGGTGTAAATTAGTCCATACCCACCGGGTAAGGGACGGTTAGGTAAGCCCGAAATTTGGCCTATGGTGAACTGGTAGATTTGAGGAATGGCTTGTCCTTCGATCGGCCACCCTGCGATAAAGACAGTGTCTCCCTCGGTTAGGGTGTTCGAATTGCCTAGTGCGGCTGTGGGGTAGAGCTGAGGACTGTTAAACTGGGCCACCGCCAGATCCATCTCCGGCAGCATTTGGATTTGGTTGAAATCCAGCGGGTGAACA
>JAKSDM010001081.1 GCA_022360135.1 Pseudanabaenales cyanobacterium
CTGAGCTTGTTCCAGCGTAATTTCCTGGTAACCTGCCGAAAAACGCGCATAGGCTTTCTGGATAAAGGCTTCATACTTCGATCGGTCAAATTTACGAGGACCGAGTGCGTCTTTAACCCCCAAGCACCAGTAGTCCACCAGGTAGCTACAGACAAGATAGCGATTACGCTCCAACCGGGCGACAAAAATTTGGGCAAAGCCACTATTCTCATCCTCATCCCGATCTTTTTGTTTTTGCCAAAAGCCCTGACGCTGTGGTTGATGTCCTAACAAGCGTCCAACTGCATCGGTATTGATAAAACAGGCTTTGACCGGCGGCAGTTCACCGCGCTCGGCCCGCGCCAGACTAGCCTCTTCCGCTTGCGCCTTGATTACTGCCGTTACCTCCGCTGGTCTTAACCCCAACTTGCGGGCAATTTGCTTAGGAGACAAATTGAGGGCGCGGAGTCGGACAATTTCTTTAACGTCAACTGAATCCATAAGGGGCTGGGGAGTGCTTCAGGCGAGTAGATGGTTTCCTTCCTATCTTACGGGTTAGCAAGGGACGAGAGTTAGGAATATCTGAAAGGGATAAATCCATCAAGGCATTTGGAATCTTAGACAGGTTTTGCCCGGTTTTGGGAATACTGTAAATCGGGTGCAGACTGCTTTTTATCGGTTGGGGCTGGACAAATTCCACTGAAGGGAAATTTGCCGGATTTGGGGCATGTGTCCTATATAAATTTGACTGGAAAGGGAATGAGAGCAACTAGGGAGTATCCAATCATAGGGGTCCAGCCCCAGGAAAATCCTCCAACTCCCTCTAGAAGCGTTTCAAACCAACCCTCTGTGAACCTTGGAAAAGGATTTTCCTCAATGGCGCTACAGTGTTCCCGAAGCAAAATAGACAGCGACCAAACTGAAGCGTCAAAGGGCAAGATTCTGGTTGTCGACGATGGCTTAGACCCACTCAATCTTTTATCTGAGTTGCTGATGGTAGCAGGCTATCAGGTGTATTGCCTGGTGGCCAGTTCAGAGGTGGCGGCGACTGCTCGAACAGAGCGGCCCGACCTGGTTTTACTAGATATCAACCGACTGGAGCCCCATGGCTATGAAATCTGCCAGCAGCTCAAGGCTGAGGCTAAAACTGCCGATATTCCAGTGATTTTCGTCAGTGGCTTAGATCACAAGGGGGATTTGGTTAGAGCATTTGCAGCCGGGGGAGCCGACTATATTTCTAAACCTTTCTGGTTCGAAGAAGTCGTTGCTCGGATCAACAACCAGATTAAAAACTACAGACTAAATCGAAAACTCCAGGAACAGACGCGACGAACCCTGACCGCCAGAGGGCAGGCGCCTCTGTTGGTTGAGTTGCAGCGCCTGCTACATCGGCAAACACAGAAGCTTAAGGAACAGAACGAACTGCTGCAGCAACAAGTCCAGGAACGTCAGCAGGCTGAAAGTGCGCTGCTAATTGAAAAGCATAAGTCAGAACAGTTGCTGCTAAATATCTTGCCTCGATCAGTGGTTGACAAACTCAAGCAACTCCAGGGTTCTCTGGCGGAGCGGTTTGATGAAGCCACGGTTCTGTTCGCCGATATTGTTAACTTCACGCCGCTGGCGGCGAAGATTGCGCCGTTAGAGTTAGTCAATATGCTCAACCAGATTTTCTCTACCTTTGACTGCCTAGCAGAGCACTATGGACTGGAGAAAATTAAAACCATTGGAGATGCTTACATGGTCGTCGGGGGAGCGCCCATTCCCAATTCTGATCACGCTGAAGCGGTGATGGAAATGGCGATCGCCATGCAGAAAGAAATTCAATGCTTCACCCGCGAAAATGGAGAACCGCTGCAACTTCGTATCGGCATCAATACGGGAGTAGTGGTTGCGGGTGTAATCGGCATCAAAAAATTCAGCTATGATCTCTGGGGAGACGCCGTCAACGTAGCCAGCCGGATGGAATCTCAAGGGGTAGCGGGTAAAATTCAGGTGACTGAAGCAACTTGCCGGCACTTAAGGCATAAGTACGATTTTGAGCAGGTAGGGCAGGTGTTGATTAAAGGCAAGGGACTAATGACGACATATCATTTGCGGGGTCGAAAAGGGAATTAGAGGTCATGATATTATTTGCCTGGTAATTTTGCAGAGGAATCGGTCGTTTTGGGGTCAGCGCTTGGGTATACGATCGCTGATTTATAGAGTAGAGTAGTACTGTCAATCGACAACATCTGCTAGGTGATGATCGTCAGTCACGATCAAACAAATCATCGACCCTATGTCGATCGGCCGCAAGATGGTGCGCTTTGGCCGTGGTGAAGAGGTAGGGCATTAATGAGCGACACTACAGGATTTTTAGCTGGCTGCGCCACTACAGGCTTGGCGGTTCTGTTGCTATTGGTCGCCAGAGTTGGGTTAGATGAGTCATTGCCCATGGTTCAGTCCCGACCCGACGTTATTTCCGGCGATGAAGCGCCACCCATAATTCCTGTCCCATCGCCGCCTGAACCGCTGCAGGAACAAGCAGTAGATTTTGATCAATCCTTTCGCCGAGATTTAGAGCGTCAGCAGGATTTGCTAAAGCATTTAGAATCTCAATTAGACGATCAGAAAGTTCTGATTAGAGATTTAGAAGATCAGCTTGATCAACAGCAAACCGAAACAGCCGCTATTGTTGCTCAGCTTAAAGAATCTAAATATTCTATGGAGACTCTGTTGGCGCAGCAGGTCAGGTATGCTGAATCGTCGCGGCTAGCAGCAGGTGAGGGACAAACCGCACTCCTCTGGGTAGGTGCAGGAGTGGTTTTAATATTGATTTTTGGAGGCGGGCTGGTGCTGGTAATTCTGATTATTATGACTGCCCAAACCCGTCGTCGAACGTCACGCGCCGCGCAAATAACCCATCCAATCAACGTGACGCCATCCTATCGGTATTATCAGCACGAATTCCTACCCCCTCAGGTCGATCCAGGGCGCGCTGAGCAATACGAACCTTATGACTATGGCAGTTAGGCGAACAATTCAAATGCGTTGAGAGCGAGCTTGATGCTTGAACTTTCCAGTTCTTGAGCGATTTTAATATTGTCCGATATAGCTGTCTGTGTAGGCTGCAGGCTTATTCGCTCAATCTGCGCCTACCATCAAACCCGCCTAATTGGAAACTTCAGCCATTTCAATGATGTGATTGTCGAAATCTTTAACCAAGAAATTCAAGGGTTTATCCCGTCGAATTTTGTGCTTAACTCCCTTCATTTGGACTTGC
>JAKSDM010001813.1 GCA_022360135.1 Pseudanabaenales cyanobacterium
CTGAAGCGGAAATGGCTCCTTCTGTATAAAGCTCTTGATAGCGTTGATACTCTACTTGGGCATTTTTGAGTTCAGCTTCTAATCTAGCGACTGTCGCCGCTTGGGCTGCTATGTTGTTGCTGCGTTCGGCTTCGATGCGAGCAATCGTCGCTCTCTGGGCCTCAATCTCCCCTGTTTTTGCGCCTGCTCTTACCTGGTTCAGATTAGCCTGGGTGACGTTGACTCTCTCTTCGGCTTGTTTGAGGGCGGCGGCGGCGCGATCGCGGCTATCTAAAATAGCTATAATTTGACCTTGGACTACATCATCACCTTCTTTTACTAACAATTCTTCAAGGCGAACGCCTTGATTAGAAGACGGGGCGGAAATGTGGATGACCTCGCCACTCGGCTCTAACCTTCCTAAAGCAGTTACTGTCTTTATTTCTAGTACACTCGTTTCTGGATTTGACGCCATTCCAGTTTGAGTGGATTGCCGGAGATTGTAAGCAGTCATTCCTCCCATTGCCAGGATTGCAGCGGTGAAGAGCAGAGTTAAAGGACGGACAAAGGGCTTGAAAGATTTAGCGTAATTAGCTGTTGCATCTTGCATCAATAAATCCCTCTTCGCACAAACTGAACTGTTTAGTTTATTTAGTATAGCTATAAATTATCGATTATACTAAACCGACTAGTTCAGCAACGTCAAGTTGACTATCCCAATCTCTTCCAGGCCCCGTTACTAAAAAGTGTCAGATGTGTATTCAACACATCTGACACTTTATGAACCATAGATGGCCTAAAAACGCTTATCTACAGATTAATATCTACACAAGAAAAGGTTCAGGCGTCGATAGTGAGTTCACCATTGTATCCGGCACTTGGAAATAGGCGTCTACCATGTCAATTTGGCTGCCATCTATCCGATTGGCGACCCCATGCTCTAGCAATAGGTTACCATACTGATAAATCGGTATTTCCTCAAAGGTGGTGCTGAGGCTCTCAATCCCTTGAGACGCCAGAGATATGAGTTCATCCACATCAGTGAAGTGGTTCTCATTCCTGTCTTGCCACAGCATCAAGCCGCCAGAGAGGATTTCGTCAGCATCCACCAGACTGTCTCTGTTGGTGTCGTAAGTAGCCAGCTTAGCAAAGCCTTCGCCTACTTCACCGCCAAATAGCTCAGAAATGTTGTCAATGATGCCATTACCGTTGTTGTCTACGGCGAGGAATGCATCTTGGCCAGAGAGCCAGCCAGATTCAATACCAGCGCCTGTACCCATTAGGTCAAAAGTACCTTGGGTCGCCCCCATGGCGGTAGTTTGGACTCCATCACCATTTAGATCGAGGGCAATAGGACTAAAGAAGTCGTAGTGGGTGCGATCGTAGACATTCACATGTAGCCTGTCACCACAAAGTTGATCTGCATCTCCACCTACCAAGTTAACGGAGAAGTTTTCTGTGCCTTCGTAGTAGCCATAGTTATTGGGAGAATCGCGATCAACGGTGACCCGCTCTTTCCAAGTTTGTACATGGAATGCTTCAGACTTAGTTTGACCGGCTGCTACTTTAACCTGAA
>JAKSDM010001079.1 GCA_022360135.1 Pseudanabaenales cyanobacterium
GGCAAATCCCTCGAAGTTGCTGTTTACAGAGACGCCGGGTAAATTGAATGTCCGACGGAGTGTAATAGATTGGTTGGGGGCGGCCAGACCGACAGATTGGTTGGGGGTAGTCAGACTGATAGATCGATTGGGGGTAGTCAGGCCGAAATGATAAATCTGCCCCTGACTACTGACCGCCATAAATTCAGGATTCTGTGCTTGTGGAACAACTGTTAGGGCTTCAAGGTCAATCGGTAAAGTCACTCCAGTAGGCCAAGCCACAGGCGAATATTGAATAGGATTGTTCGCTATCATGTCAATCCTGGCGAGGCGGTTCTGATTTGCGCCGCCTTTGTTGTCATGCACGACTAAAAAGGAACAAGCGTTTCTTTGATGCTGGATTAAAGCCATTCCGCTGATATTAAACAGGCTTCCGCCTCGCACCGGACGCAATTGCTGGGCGAGACTTACCTGGGCGACTGAAGAGAATACTCCCCATAATGCTAAACTCAAGGTTAAAATTTTAGACTTCTTCATCTATTAAGTACCTCGGCAAAATTATTTTCAAAGTGACTCAAGGCAAGCGGGCATTCTGGGCGGATTTCATGTGTAAATGATTTTGCATAACCACTTAAAATCCAATTTAGAATAGAAACGATCAGGTTAAGTCTGATGAGCTATCAGGGTGAACTGTCACGGAGCCAGTTCGACCTATCCTGAAGATTGCGACCGAATCCTCAGCGATCTAACACTTGTTCAAGCAAACACTATAAAAGTGACAAACTGAGGGCAAAAATGCGGCATAGAAGCAATTTCTGGCGGTGTTGATGAACAGTCTGCTGGGTGGAGCGCAATTGATGTTGCAATTCCCTAGCCCTTAGTCCTGATGTCTATGGGAGTAGTCTCCGGCGTATTTATCAGTAGCCGACGATGAGGGTCCACAGACTGACGCCTAGGGCGATCGCGGCCAAATGTTGGGCTAAGAGATATCGTAGCGGTTGCCGAGCAATTTTTTGACTCAGCCATATCGACAGAATAGTCCCTGCGATTAGGGTAGTTCCCTGTAGAAAAGCAATCACGGCTGGGTGAGCAACTAATATGGGCAGCCCTTCGCCACTCAGGCTGAATGTCGCCAGGGTCACTGGCAGCAATCGGCCGCCTTCGATTAACCCCAAGCGTAAATAATGAGCCAGGTTTCCCGCCAGCACCAGGGGGAGATACCCATAAGCCAATTCAACAAACGGCCGAGGTTTAGGGGTTGAGCTTTGATGACTCAGTATGGAGTTAAGTCGGTAAAAAAGCAGCATACTACCGTAGGCAACTAGCGGGATCGCCGCTGGCAGGCTCAAAGCAGCCATAGAGAAGCCTAAGTGGACTGCAAACGAGTGCAGATCCCACGACAAATTGAGCACCGTTTGTAACTCCGGCAAGCGATGGAGAAATACCCCTCCCAATAGCAAGAGCAATAAAGCCACTTCATAGGAACGAGGCGCATGGGACGTCCACAGTTCAATCCCTGGCGGGCGGAGATTCAACTCGACTGAGCGATGGGGACAGGCTTTCAGACAAGTCATGCACAGGACACAATCCCGATTGTCATTTAGCTGAGCTGGGTGGGAATACAGCGGACAACCGGCTGTCTCCAATCCTTCCCCTTTCTGCGGCCCACCTTTATAGCATTGATAGGTGGTGCATTCCGCCGAACAGGTCCCTTGCTGCGCCCTCAGCTCAGTGATCGATAGCTTGGCGAATAGACCATTCATGCCGCCAATGGGGCACAAATATCGACACCAAAACCGGCGCTCAAAAATGGCTGAGAAAATCATCGCCCCAGCGGTAATCAGCAATAACAGACAGGTGGAAAGATAGGCGGTGTTTTCCAAATCCCAGAGTTCTTCCCACAGGAAAATTAGGGCGAACAAACTCAATAAAAACCAGCCTCCCCATTTTTCGGCAGACTCACGCGGCCATCGCTTCAACTGACGCGGCCAGAGCCAGAGGGATAATTTCTGAGTCACTTCTCCATAAATCATGAACGGACACACTGCACACCAAAGGCGGCCCACAAAGGGAAAGGCCAACAGCATGACCGGCCACCACCAGGCCCAAAACAGATTGAGGACAAAATTCTCCTGACGATTTTGTGGTCCTACAAATCCCACCCCAATTACCAACGCAAAGAAGGCCAAGGTGAAGCCGTAGTTGATGCGATCGGGCCACCATGGGCTACGAAGAAATCGCCGCAGGTTAGGATAAGCATTCAAGAGATTGAGGCGGAATTGCTTTTTCTTGCTTTGGGCGGGCCAGACAATTTCTTCTGTGATAATCTTGGCCCCAGCCGCCTGGACAATGGCCCGCTCGATCAGACTGCGCAACTCCCGATCATTGTTGGGAAAATCATAGGCCTGGAGTCTACGCAGTGCTTCGGACGCTAAATCAGGTTTAGGAATACCTTTCGCCCGACAGATAAGGCTGATGTAATAGCCCACCTTATCGCCAATATCTGCCTTTCGCACCCGTAAAGGCGGCGCCTTAATCACATGACCCACCAGAGAGTCAATCTCGGGTAGCGTCTTTTCAGAGATCATAATGATACGAGCCTGGGAGTCTCGGTCGAGATTGGGTATTAAGAATGGGTCCGCAGGTAAGGGGGTGAGAGGGGGTGACAAAGGTGACGCTGACTCCCGACTAATCAGCGTATACAGTCCCGTTTCTAAAAGCTGCGCCAATTTTGGCGTCAGCTCAGGCGGTAGTTCTTGAATGTTGTTGAGAATCAGGGTTCCTTCACCGAGGGCTTCAATCAGCCCAGGTTTACCCCCGGCGCGGCCAAATAGTTCGGCTCCACTGATCTGTATGGTGTTGCAATCGATTTGAATCAGGGGAGTGCGTCGGTAGGGAGAACTAAAGTGGATCAGGGCGGCGAGGGTATCTTTTTCGAGTCCGGGTTCACCAAAAATTAAGACAGATCGTCGGTCCTCAGCGGCTTGCTTAATTCGCTGTCGTAACCGCACTGCATAGCGGCTTTTGCCCACAACCCCTCGGCTAGCCTTACTGACTAGATAAGGTCGTAGGATCGCCTGACGTGCTTGCTCTTGGCTTAATTGTGAGGAAAGTTTGGCGAGTCTCTGGGCGAGCTGGGGCAAGAGCGTCTGGTTGATTTCTGGATAACTTGAGACTAAGGCGCGAAATGGATCGGCGGGGACAACCCACAATCGACACTCACTCAAGCTGACGACGGTTCGCTGAGCCGGTTGACCCAGCAATAGCTCCTGCAAGTGAATAGTCGCCCCGGGCAGCCAACTGACGGTCCAAGCCGAGTTGGTTTGCCCCCTGCGATCGCCCTGGAGCCGCCCTTGGTGGAGAATGTAAAGTTCCTTAACCGGCACGCCTTCTGGCACTAATTGCTGATTAGCTGACACCACGCGTTCTTCTATAATTTGCGCGATCGCCCTCAGCACCTCAGTCGAAAGAACGCCAAGGTCTGTTCGTTCCTGGAGCCAGGTCACCCCGTCTGGAAAAGCTATCATTTCGCCACCCTATGACCCCCAAGCTCAGCTTACACTTAGGCATGGGCATTGATGGCGGCTTAAGTTTAAGAATGCTAAATCTGATTGATCTCTGGGTTCCGCTATTCCTATTGGGGCTGATTATTCTGGCCGCGATTTTTTTTAGTCGAAGCAGTTGATCGACCAATGACTTCGGTCAATCTACGTTTCATAGGTTAGGGCTTAGTGTCTTCATCCATCAGTCTAAGCATGAAACCCGTCGAAACCATTCCTCATTTGCTGATCTCCCCAGGCTGTCTACTTAAGACTTAACGACTGGCGGATCTGGCTCATCTGTCCAATAATCTGTCTCCTCAAATTTGCCAATTTTGCCGATCGATCGTGACAACCACTTGTCTGAGTCTGGATAATAACAAACTTCGTAAGGAAGATTTTCACCCATCATCAAAATATCGACTATCTCATCCGTATGATTGTAAAACTGATGGGCAATGCGTTCACCGCGTGGAAATGAAATTGCATCGCCCTCTTTAACTTCGATAGTGTGATCGCCCCCTTGAGCCGATCCTTGGCCATCGCCATAGCGCAACATCGCCTTGCCTGTGAGAATCAGGCAAAATTCATCTTCGTGGATATGGTAGTGAAAAGGACAGGAAAGCGTCTTCGGCTTCAACCGTTCGACCACAACCCCAATATGGCCCTGCCTGCGATCCATTGATGGCGACAATCGCTTTGACCAACCTGAATAGTGTTCAGAATAATGCTCATCTTTCCACTCCAATTCCGTCATGTTCACAATGTTGGGCATGTCAGACATAAAGCCTCCTCGGTGGGTTCAATTGCTTTGGATAAAACTGCGATCGCTCTTTGGCGCTCACGTAGAATCAAGTTGTCTCTCTCAGTACCTGGCGAGGATCGGGTCCAGCAAGATGCAATTTGATGCGATAGATCGTCCCATCCCGCTTTTTCTCCAGAGTAGGCAACAAACGGCGATTTGCTCAAGAATCTCCTGTTTGATCAACATAGGGTCTGAAGGTTTGAGCTATTTAATTCGATGTACCCATTTTGCTAAGTGTTCTCCAAAGTGTTCACAGCTCAAGCGATCACCTGAATGCAGTTCTGGTTCTGTTCTCTCAAAATCTAGATAGCTTTACCCCATGAAATTAAAGCGGTCGGTGCTGTGTCCCTTCGCCGAGTGTATCGATTCAGGTGCAGCAGAGATAAAAATTAAACCTGGTAGATCTGGATGAGGTTGCCACACGTATCATCAAATACGGCGATAGTCGCCTCACCCATTGTTGTTGGCTCTGTATGAAATACAACACCCAGATTTTTCAGCC
>JAKSDM010001684.1 GCA_022360135.1 Pseudanabaenales cyanobacterium
CTCAATACAGAGCTAAATGGAGCGGTGTCAGACAACTTGGGTATCTTAGACAAATGTTTATAAATTAAGGCTACTGACTTAAGGCGGGGCAATTGGGATGAGATAGCTATATCAGAGTGTGTTCTTTCCTACAAAGAAAGTCTTGAATGGTATCCTTATTAATTAGTCTATCCTCTACTTCATAACGAAATAGGGAGAATTTTATTACCTAGGGTTGACGCGCTAACCTGGGTATAGAGTACGTCGTCACTTAACCATTGCCTGATGCTCAGCCTGACTCTTTTTGGTCTCTGGCGTAAAGGATGTGTTTCCCTAGTAGACATGTTCGTAAATAACTCTGCAAGCCTGATCCGATTTCGGTCGAGTGAGGTTTTTTACCGAATTTGTCTGGTCCGGGTTCCTGGGGGGAACCTTGGCGTCTGCCATTAGTTTCCAAGCCTATGGATACCCCGCTTGATATTACGTTGCAGATGGTTTTAACCATCTTGGCAGGGATCACTGCTCAGGTGTTAGCTGAGTATCTCAAGCTTCCCAGCATTATCTTTCTGCTGTCGTTTGGCATCCTTTTGGGTTCTGACGGTATTGGCTTGCTACATCCTCAGGTTTTGGGCCTGGGCCTAGAAGTCATGGTGGCGCTGTTTGTAGCGCTGATCTTGTTCGAGGGTGGGCTGAGCCTAGAACTTAAGGAATTGGGTAAAGTCTCCGGCAGCTTAAGAAATCTGGTCACCTTCGGAATTTTTATCACCCTAATTGGTGGGGGCATGGCTGCTCATTGGCTGGCGGAATTTCCCTGGTCACTTGCTTTTCTCTACGCCGCACTGGTGGTTGTCACCGGCCCTACTGTAATTAACCCTCTGCTTCGTCAAGTCCCGGTGGATCGACAGGTGGCCACCCTCCTAGAGGGGGAAGGGGTGCTGGTTGATCCGGTTGGGGCTATTTTGGCGGTGGTGGTGCTTGATATTATCCTCAATGGAGATGCCGATCCCTTCTTCGTCGTCAGCGGCCTGATGCTGCGGTTAAGTATTGGAGCTGCGATTGGCGGTCTGGGGGGAGCGCTGCTAGGGATCTTTCTCAAACGCGCCAGTTTCTTAACCGAAGAATTGAGAAATCTGGTGGTGTTGGCGGGGCTATGGGGGTTGTTTGGTTTGGCCCAAACGATTCGCAGCGAGTCGGGGCTGATGGCGACTGTGGTCGCCGGGATCGTCGTGCGGGCGCTCTCTGTCCCTGATGAACGACTGCTAAGACGCTTCAAAGGACAACTGACAATTCTGGCGGTCTCGGTTCTATTTATCCTGTTAGCGGCTGATCTCTCGATTGATAGTATCTATGCTCTGGGATGGGGAGCAGTGCTTTCAGTCATGGCGCTGATGCTAGTGGTGCGGCCTCTTAACGTTTTGCTCTGCACCTGGAACAGCGACCTTAATGTGCGGCAGAAAATTTTTCTCAGCTGGATCGCGCCCAGAGGAATTGTCTCCGCCTCAGTGGCTTCATTATTCGCTATTCTCTTGACAGAACGGGGGATTACAGGAGGCGACGCTATTAAAGCCCTAGTTTTTCTCACTATTATTTTGACTGTCCTGCTGCAGGGGGTGACTGCTGGCGGATTAGCTCGACTGCTAGGCATTACCTCAACCCAAGCTACGGGCGCCGTAATTGTTGGATGCAATCCATTGAGCCTACTCATTGCTCGACTGTTCCAGGAGCGGGGTGAATCGGTCGTTTTAATCGACACCAATCC
>JAKSDM010001526.1 GCA_022360135.1 Pseudanabaenales cyanobacterium
AGCTGGGTCTAATAGCAGCTCCCAGTAAAGGCTTTCAATTATGAATTATTCATGATCCTTAGAAAGCCGCTGGACCAGATGAACCAGCCGAGACCGCCTGCGAGAGCGCGCCGATGTTGGACCCGCCGGTCGGCACGCGGACTAACCCGGCGTGGGCGATTTCAATGGTTTCTTTGAATAAATCAGTGCTCTCACTTTGAACTTGGGTGGAGGAGTACTTGGCGGGAATTGCATCCCGAATTGACCAGCGCGCTCCTTCTGAGCCGTCCTGCTTGTAAAAGACCAGCCCCCCGGAAAATCTGTTTTCCATTTGTTGCGTTCCCCCCCCAATGGCGCTTTTGGGATGGCAGGCCAAATACCAGTCGAGCAAGATATCATTCTCACCGGTAGTGACGAATTCCAAGGTCATATTTTCATAAGTGACACCGGTAGGCGTAATCTGGGTTTGAGTCAAACAACCTTTACCCACACCGATGGGCTGACCCTCCGCAGCCGGATCAATGGAAATTGAAAGCCCGCTACATTTAGAGAGGAGTAGCCGGTTGCTGGCATCGTATTCGAAATAAAACCGGCTGGTGGTGAGGTATTCCATTTTCCGGGTAGTTGCTTGCATAATGCTTAGTTACTCCTTGAAGTGGAAAGAGGGAAAAGACGAAATTCAGAATTTTGGAGAGGAGTTAGGGGATTGCGGATAGATCATGATATCCCGATGTAGGAACGAAACATTCGAGAAAAACTCTCATCACTTTCGAAAATCTATCTGTCGAATGTTTCGCCCTTACCAGTTAGCGACGGCGCCTTTCAATCACCTTCCAACCATTGATTACTTAAATCACTCTTAGCTCCTGTCTTCTGTCTACTAATCATTCAAAGTCAAAAAGCGCTGGAGATTGAAACCGGCTTGTAGATGTTCTCTGCGACAAGTTCGTAGGTTTCAACAGCGAGGTCTTGCCCGGTGACATCTGGGTCAGAGATGGAGTATTTTTTGATCCAGGCTTTTTCAAGATTCCAGCGCAGGACTTCTGTGCTTTGGGGGTCATAGACGACCACGGAGCCAGTTTTCCGGCTACTGGCCCAGTTTCCTGTCCCCCCGTCGCTGGGGGGCAAGCAATCCTGAAACCAGTTATAGAACTGGAAGCTGGCGCTGCGGGGGTCGTCGCACATGTAGACTTCTAGGGTCATGGAAGGGCTAGAGTCATACCCGCCAGAGGTGGTTTGGCGGGAAGTTCTGCCCCCCTTGGTGCAAGCAATGGGTTTGGCATTGCCTGTAACTTTGCCCTCATAAGAGACCTGGGCCATACTCTTAATTTCGGTTTCGGCGATTCCGTCAAACTCAACGTAATAACTTGACGCTGTTGTCGTAAGAATTCTTCCAGTCATATCAAAACCTCATATCAGAACGTTAACCTTCGTCTTGGCCGCTCCATTGGCTGATGCGGAAGATGACAAATTCAGCCGGACGCACGGGACAGACGCCGACTTCGATGTACAAACGACCAAGGATCATGGTGTCTGGTGTGTTCAACTCGCCATCGCATTTAACGTAGAATGCTTGATCTGGGCTGCTGCCCATTAACGCGCCCTGTCGCCATAACTCGGTTAAGAAATTGCCCACTACCCGTTTGACCCGCTGCCACAGGTCTTCATCGTTGGGTTCAAACACAACCCACTGGGTGCCGGCTTCAATCGATTTCTCGATGTAGCTCATCAGCCGCCGCACACTGATATAGCGCCAGTCTGTAAGTTCGGGCTCGACCAGGGTGCGGGCCCCCCAAATCCGAATGCCGCGATTGGGGAAGGGGCGTAAACAGTTGATGCCAATGGGGTTGAGGAGTTCCTGTTCGCGGAAGTTGCAGTCGTAGGCCAGTCCGGTGACGCCGCGAGGGACTTCATTGGCAGGCGCTTTATGCACCCCTCGCGTTTCATCGGTGCGGGCCCAGACGCCCATGACGTGGCCACAGGGGGGAATCGCGATCGGGCGACCGGCGTTACGGGGGTTCGGAACTTCGATCCAGGGATAATAGAGAGCGGCGAACATGGAGCGGCGATTGAACTCGTTGGAGAGCCAATTGCTGATATCCTGAGGCTTAACCCGATCGGGCGGTGGGTCGAAGACCACCATCCGGTTCGGTGGGTTGGGAATGTCGCCAGCCGCAGCGGCCTCGCACATACTGATCATCAGATCCATCACGGAATGGACTTGATCGATGTCCATCAGTCCGGCTTCGTAGACCCGCATCAGGTCGGGGCAGGCAACAATCGTGACTTCGTCCATTTCAAACAAGCCGCGGATGCCCGTGCGATTGTCGCTAACACCTTCTAGATGGACGGGGAGTTCTTGCTGGGTAGACACCACCGGGGGCGGGCTGATTTCATAGAGTCCATTGGCGGGGCGGCGAGCGAGAATGCTGCCGGTGTTGGCCAGATCGGTCGCCACGACAAAGTTCGACTCACTCAGGGCGGTGACCACATAATCCGCTACCTCAGGGCTGATCTGGGGATTCATCGTCAGATGTTCGAAGCGCTCCAGGGTTTCATCCCCCTGGCGCACCACCACGGTAAAGAATTCCCCAGTATTGATATTGACGGTGGCGGTAGCGGCTGGGAACTCTTCCCCCCCTTCACCCTGGGCGCCATCGCCCGAGGGGGCGGGAGGCTTGGGTGCGCCCCCGAGGATTTGCACTTGCAGGGCCCGAGCGCCAGCCCCGTTTGAATCCCCCGCCAGGCGTGAGGCGGCTCCCCTAGTCAAGGAAAATCTCAAGGTTGGGCGATTGCGCCGAGTGGTTAAATCAGTGCCGCTTTCTGTAATATCGGGGGTGGGGGTGCCGGGCAGACGGGTGCCAATACTGGTAATCCAACACCGTCCCCCGCCATTCAAAAACCAGCCATACACTGAGAAGGGTAAGTAGGCGTCAAAATCGGTGAATCCATCTGAGTTGGGTCGACCGAAATAGGCCAAATACTGATTCCAGTTTGTCACCAGCATCGGGCGGTACAGTTCGGCCCCGCCCCGGACATCTTCTGTAAAGCCAACGAAACCTGCGATCGCGGTGGGCAACCCCTCAATGGGGCGACTACCACGATCAACCTCCTCGACGTAGACCCCTGGCGCAAAATAGTCCAACCTTGCCATAGGCTTGACCTCTAACCTCCGAAATTTTAAGGATTATTGATTCAACTGAAGGAAAACATTCAGTTTGGATACAACAACATGACGCAGATTAGCCAATGCAAAATCGATCCAGTTACTAGACTTTCGTAGGATTTTTAGCCTTTTAGCTCTGGATTGCTCGATGCATTGGGTTTAAAACCTATTTCCAGCCTTAGGGAAGGAGAATACTGTCAAGCACAAGAGAATTGTTTTAGACCCATTAGACTTTGGTTGCATTCATTCTATCGGTATCGAGAATGACAGAGATTTTTGTAATTTTATCGATATAAAGTCTAGCCCTAGGCGGCAAATTCTTTGTATAGCAAGGGATTCAGCCTGGTTTCGGAAAAATATTTTTGCTTGAGTGCAGCCGACTGACTGTGGGCCTAAATTTTAACTTAAATTTTTATTTTTCTTAAGTTTGGGGTGTGGCGTGGAATATTACTATTTTCTATAGATAGCCATTGTTATAGCGTTTCTAAATCATATTTAAACTGGTGATCCTTTCCGTATCTGGATTTGGAGCGACTAAATTGTTTACGACTCAAGTAGGATTGCTATAACGAGTAAGGCTTTCACGAACCAGTTCTGTTGAACTAGTTAAGGAGTGAACTGCCCAAACCATAACCGAAATTTAATCGTTTGAGCAGTCTTAAGGTTTGCTTTGCTGGTAAATCTTATGTCACAGTCAGGGCAACAATTTCAGTAAAACAAAAATACTATTTACGACCCTTTCTAGAGGAAATTATTCCTTTGATTGGGTTGAGTTGGGTTGGGTTAAATTTGTAGGCCTGTATTATGACTGCGTCTGTTGCATCTTCCGCTCTGCTACGAGGACATATTTCTGAGGATAGTCAGGGGCGTCGACCGTATTCGGTATTGCTGGCTGATGGCAATCCTGATTTTCGTCAGGGGCTGCGATCGCTGTTGGCCTTTTACAACCACCATAGTCCGGCCAAATATGTGGTTGTCGGCGAGGCCGCCTCCGGCCCTCAAACCCTGCATTTGACCGCTAGTATGCATCCGGGGCTGGTGATTCTCAATGTTGATCTGGAGGACAGTTGGGAAGCCACCGTAGATATCTTGATACAGCTGCAAGAGCTGGAGCGAGCCCCTAGCATATTGCTCCTGTCCGATCAACACGAGCCCGAATCTCTGTTTGAAGGGATGCGGGCTGGGGCCTTGGGTTATATCACCAAAGACCACATCGCCACTGAGCTGTTAACGGCCATTCAGACGATTGCAGCCGGACAGATTTATCTCAACTCAACCATGGTCAACACCTTCTTTTATCTATTTCACGCCCATTCAAAGCAATCCTTAGAAAAATGTAAGCTATTGCGGCTGAGCAAGCGGGAGCAAGAATTGCTGAGGCTGCTAGCGCGGGGGGAATCGAATGAAGCCATTGCCAAAGAATTGATTATTTCGATTGCAACCGTCAAGTCCCACTTCACCTCCATCTTCGAAAAGTTGGGGGTGAAAAGCCGCACCCAGGCAATTATCCGGGCGCTGCGGTTGGGGTTGGTGTAATGAGCAATCATCTGGCCATCGCCACCGTCACCGCCACCCTCCAACGCCTCTTGCAGCAGTCGGTGCAAACCAGTGTAGAAGGGGCGCGGGTAACCTCCGCCAGACCCGACAACCAGGGGGGGGCGGCGCCGGAAACGGGGATCACCCTCTATCTGTATCATCTCAGGCGCAATGACGCCTATGGCAATGCCGACACCCCGGGACGGCAGCGGCGGGCCGAGATCGCTCGCCGCAACCAGCTAGCGATTGATTTGTACTATTTAATGTCCTTTTACGGCGATGAGGCCGCCTTGGAGCCCCATCGGCTGTTGGGCGGCGCCCTGCAACTGTTTGAAGATCGGAGCGTGCTCTCCAGCCGGATGATTCGCGAGACCTTGGCGGATCCCGGCTATGGCTTTTTGGCCGACTCTGATCTGGCCGACCAGCTGGAAATGATGTGGTTTGAATTGATGCCGCTGTCCACCGATGAGCTGTCGAAAATCTGGTCAGTGTTTTTTCAAACCCCCCATGCCCTATCGGTGTGCTACAAGGTCACCGTAGTCATGATCGAAGGGCGGGATCCGGGGCAGAGCGCTCTGCCGGTGCGGGAGCGTCGTCTGGGACTGGCCCCCTTTGACCAGCAGCCAGTGATTGAACAGGTGGTGGCGGTAACGGGGCGCTATGACCCGATTCTGGCCACCAGCACGGTCCGGATTCATGGTCGCATGCTGGCCGCCGCTGCGGTGCAGGTGCGGGTCGGGGGCGTGGAGATCACACCGCTTCAGGCGACCGAAACCGATATTGTTTTTGCCATTAGTCAGGTGCTCTCAGCGGGTGTGAAAATTGGCGTGCAAAGCCTGCAGGTGATTCATCCGCGATTGCGGGCCCGGACGGAGGGTCGGCGCGATCGCTGGACCCCGGGTAATGCCGCCGGTAACCTGCTGATCCGCGATCCAGTTTTTCGCGGGGTGGAGTCGAATGTAGCCGCCTTTATTCTGCGGCCCACAATTCAACAGTTGCAGGTGACTCCAGCCCCCGGCCTGGCGGACGAACCCCGC
>JAKSDM010001729.1 GCA_022360135.1 Pseudanabaenales cyanobacterium
GAGCCACACTACTGAGCCTCTACTTTTCACAGTACCGCTATCTTTTGAAGCACATTCAATCGCCCAACATTTTCAAAGACAACAGTTCCCGCCTGAAAAGGCTAAGCAAGTTTATCTCAATACCTTAGCCGTCTATGCGGTTGATTTTTATCTTCGATGTTTGGGATTTGAACTGAATGTAGACCAGAGTGATAGCCGCAATCCTATGCTAGTCAAATTTATGGATGTTGCGGATTTATCAGTCAAACAGCTGGGCAAATTAGAGTGCCGTCCAGTCCTGCCTGATGAACAAGTCTGTCAGATTCCACCGGATGTTTGGACAGATCGGATTGGTTACGTGGTTGTTCAAATCAGTCAAACCCTTAAGCAAGCGACATTGCTAGGTTTTACCAAGGCGGCGAAAGCAGAGCTGCCGCTCGCTCAATTGCGATCGCTCTCAGAGTTGCCAACCTACCTTAATCAAATTCGACAAATCCCCTTAACCAGTCCCTCTGTCGCCTCCACGGGTAAAACGCCGATTAATCTAAGGCAGTGGTTAGAAGGCGCTTTTGAAACCGGCTGGCAGACCATGGAAGACCTTTTGGGTATTAACAAGCAGCATCTGGTTTTGGTGCGAAGTAAGACCCAGTTTAAGTCGGGTATTAAGCGGGCTAAGTTGATTGATTTGGGGATGCAACTTGGCGACCAAGCGGTAGTGCTGCCTATTGCCGTTACCCTCAATGGCGATAATACAGTGAACGTTTTGGTGCAAGTCTATCCTGGGCAGGAACAAACCTATCTGCCATCCAATCTCAGATTGATGATGCTTTCAGAATCTGGCGAAACGCTCCAGGAAGTTTGTTCGAGGGATCAAGATAACTATATCCAACTGAGGCATTTTAAGGGTCAGGCTGGAGACCGCTTTAGCATCCAAGTCGCGCTTGGCAATGTCAGCGTAACTGAGGATTTTGTTCTTTAATTGCTTGCAGCCCAAATTAAGATGAGTAAGTTAGTTGTCATTAATCTGGGGTCAGGCGACCTGCAAAATGGCTGTCCTGATGTGACCGCCCAAATTTCTCCCACCGCAAACAGTCACCATCCCATGAAGAGTATGGGGAGTCTGCCGCCAGCCCCTGAACTTGGACAACTCTATAAACGTTGGCAGTTGCTCTATCGAGAATTCTATCGAGAGCGGAGCGCCCCCTCTACCCGGGCTATCTCAATTGAATCGGCAGGCGTGACTCATTTTTCGGAAGTTGAGTTCAGCGACCTGTCCCAGCAGTTAAAAATCCAGCTCAATGCTTGGCTCAACTCTGAATCCTTTCATCCCATTGACCGAAAATTAAGCCGAGTACTTGACCCAGCAGATGAAATCCGGGTGATCTTCGAGACCAACAACGACCTCCTGCGAAGACTGCCTTGGGACCTGTGGAACTTCTTTGAGGATTACCCCAAGGCAGAAATGGCTTTAAGCGTCCAAGAGTACGGACGGGTCAAATCCCAGTCTCAAACTGTCGTTGGCGTCGTCAGGATCTTAGCTATTTTGGGCAATAGCGCCGGGATTGATGTCCAAGCCGATCGCCAGTTACTCGAAGCATTGCCGGGAGCTGAACCGGTCTTTCTAGAAGAGCCCACGCATCAAATTTTAGACGAGCGCCTGTGGGATTCTCAGGGCTGGGACATTCTATTTTTTGCCGGGCATAGTCAAACCGAACAGGACACTGGCCGGATTTATATCAACCAGACTGATAGCCTTACCCTGGATCAATTAAGAAATGCCCTAAAGCAAGCCATTAGCCAGGGTTTGAAGCTGGTCATTCTGAACTCTTGTGATGGCTTGGGTTTGGCCCAGTCGTTGGTCGATTTGCAGATTCCGCAAGTGATTATCATGCGAGAGGTGGTGCCGGATGTGGTCGCCCAAGAATTTTTCCGTCACTTTATTACCGCCTTTTCGGGAGGACACTCCTTACATGCGTCGGTGCGAACTGCCAGAGAGCGGCTGGAAAGACTAGAAGCTGATTATCCTTGCGCTACCTGGCTACCCGTAATTTGCCAAAACCCAGCCGAAGAACCGACAACTTGGCAGGCGTTGCGCCGTCCATTAACGAGAAATCTCCCCTTGACTCCTCTGCAGCGATTTCAAACCGTCCTGACGGCCAGTCTAGTGGTCACCGCTATGGTGCTGGGAGTCCGACAATTAGGCGGGCTGCAGCAGTGGGAGTTGCAAACCTTTGATCAGCTGATCAGATTACGGCCAGCCGAAAAGCTTGACCCTCGCCTGGTGATTGTGAGTGTGACTGAAACAGATGTTCAGAACCAAGATCCCCAAGAGAGACGAGGGTCGTCGCTATCAGACCGAACATTGACTCAACTGTTAGATAAACTGCAGTCATATCATCCAAGAGTGATTGGCTTAGATATCTATCGCGATTTTCCGATTGATCCGGACCATTCGGCTTTAGCTGCCCATCTCCAGCAGAATGACCGCTTTATCGCCATCTGCGAAGTGGGCGAAACCAGCGAGCATGCCGGCACAAGACCGCCGCCGGACATGCCAGCTGAGCGCTTGAGCTTTAGTGACCTGCCGGTGGATCCCGACGGCGTGATTCGCCGTCAACTCTTGGGCATGGCGCCTAACCCCAAGTCATTTTGCACCACAGACACCAGCTTCAGCCTGCGGGTGGCCCAATTTTATCTAGCCGACGAGGGGCTCTATTTTGAACGGAATTCAGACGGGATCCTACAGATTGGCTCTGCCGTCTTTAAGCAACTTGAACCACAAACTGGCGGTTATCCGCAGTTGGATTCGCTAGGTTACCAGGTATTGTTACATTATCGCGCCTCCGGTGTGGCGGCGAAGCAATTAACCCTGGCCGAACTCTTGAGTGGTTCAATCGACGCCAATCTGCTCAAGGACCGCGTTGTCTTAATTGGGACAACCGCCAAAAGCTTTAAAGATTATTCGTCAACCCCCTATACAACTGCTCAGGGGTCTGAGAAAATGCCGGGCGTGATGATTCAGGCCCATATGGTGAGTCAGATCCTCAGCGCCGTGTTGGATCAGCGGCCCTTACTATGGTGGTTATCGCCGTGGAAAACAACACTCTGGGTTTGGAGTTGGTCGTTGGTGGGCGGATTATTGGTTTTGACCTTCCGATCGCATCTACAGTTGGGACTCGCCAGCGGTGCTACAGTCGTTCTCTTATATGGAGCCTGTTTTGGCCTCTTACTCAAAGGTGGGTGGATGCCGCTAGCGCCCTCTGCTTTGGCTTTAGTCGGAACGGCAGGAAGTGTGATGGCTTATACCGCCTATCAAGCCCAATACAGCAACATTAGACATCAGCCAAACCCCCTCTCAAACTGGCAAAACTGACTTGTCCGGGGTCAAAGACACGTAAATGGGCAGTACAAAAAGGTTTTAGAATCAACGTCGATGAGGAAACTAACATGAGCTACAAAAGAAACGCCTCGAAGGCTGTAAGCTTGGCATTATTGCTTGGCTTGATCACCCCTCTGGAAGGAGACGAAATGGCGACTTTCGCGGTTGAAGGCGGCGAAAATGTTGAAACCGGAGGCGGCTTGAATAGTCAATACCCAGACGAAGAAGGTGGTGAAGGCGGCGGGAGTATTCAATACCCAGACGAAGAAGGCGGTGAAGGCGGCGGGGGTATTCAATACCCAGACGAAGAAGGCGGTGAAGGCGGCGGGAGTATTCAATACCCAGACGAAGAAGGCGGTGAAGGCGGCGGCTTGACCATTGAATCAGAACTATAGCAATCTGCTTAGATGAAAGACATCTCAGTGAAGGCAAGGTGTCGGATGTTGTAGTCCATGCCAATGAGGACGGCTATTTATGTCAATAGTTTAAAGTATTCGGCATGTCATTAATTGATGATTATTAACCAAAATTATTCATCCATCAC